>CAVKLD010000046.1:0-14846 GCA_963657065.1 bacterium | reverse complement strand
AAACTGCTTTGCACCCGACAGCTGTTAATTTTCGAGCAATTTTCGTTTTTTGAGACGCTTCTCTTGTTGACGGGGTCAAGACGAAAAGAGCGAAAAGTGCCGAAAAGGTAAGCTGACGGGCGGCATGGGCTCGAATCACGTCAGCTTAACTGAAAACGAACCGCTGCGCCGAAAGCGTGAAAACGGTTTGTTCTTTTTCGTCTGTCAATGAAAACGTTTTTTCCCGCACTGTTTTTTTGGGGATTCGCAAAGAATCATTCGCCGCGACATTGACTTTACTGTTATCATCTGATATAATCGGCTATGATTTTCCTGAATTGCGTGAAAGCGTAAATTTTCGGTCAAACGGTCATTTTGCGCTGCACGCCGTTCGTACTTTGGGGAAAGAAATGGTTGTGCTGCATGAAACATATAATATTTGGACGCGGAAAAAAGAATTTTGTTATCCTGCCGGGGCTATCCGTACACAGCGTAACGGGTTTGGCAGGTGCAATCGAGAATGCATACAAAGACTTTGTCGAAGAATACACCATCTGTGTTTTTGACAGAGCCGACGATATTTGCAGCGGGTATACGATAAGAGATATGGCACGTGATACCGCAGCGGCAATGAAGTCGCTGAATATCGAAAAAGCGGATATTTTCGGAGTGTCGCAAGGCGGCATGATAGCTCAGTATCTCGCCGTCGATTACCCTGAAATTGTCAATAAAATGATACTCGGTTCGACCCTGGCAAAAACAAACGATGTATTTCTGAGCGTGATAGACGAATGGATTCGGTTTGCAAAGGAAAAAGATGAAAAAAGTCTGCTGCAAAGTTTTGTCGACAATGTGTATTCCGACAATATGCTGAAAAAACACCGTGAAATGCTGATATCTTCAAATTCCGGCATCAGCGACGAGGAATACCGGCGTTTTGTCATTCTGGCACAGGCGTGCAAAACGTTTGACTGCAGCGATAATCTGCAATCAATCCGATGTCCCGTGTTTGCGGTCGGTTCAAAAGGTGATAAGGTTGCGACGGCGGAAGGTACAATGCAAATTGCCGATGCCACAGGGTGCTCTTACTACCTTTACGGCGTAAACTACGGGCACGCGGTGTATGATGAGGCAGCCGATTATAAACAAAGGTGTTTGAATTTTCTTCACAACCAGGAAAAGAGGTAATACTGCTATGAAACAGAAAATAGGAAAAAAAAGCGCGGTGTTTTTTGTTTTTGCATTGAACATGATACTGTTTATACTGATGACAGCACCGTTTAAGATTTGGGTTGCAGCATCGGAGCTGACGCAGATGCGTCCGGCGGCGGCTCTGACTCCGGTTCTCGGTATGATTTTCGGAATGACGGCGGCTCTCGGTTGTGCGGCGGGCAACTTTATTTGCGACATGGCTGTCGGGTGTGAATTTTCGTACGCGTTGCTCAATAGTCTGTTGCAGATTGTGTATGCAATGTTTGCCTATGTCGTTTGGAAAAATTTAAATCGCGACCGCAACGGAAAAGAATTCAGGCTTGACAGCGTTGCGAAAATCCTGAAATTTTGTCTTTTACTGGTACTTAATGCCGTTCTCACCGTAATTTTGACGGCTGTGCTGAATCACGCGTACAACGTTGCCGATATAATTTCCATGGACAACCTTTTTATCCTTATTAACAGTTTTGATTCTGGACTTCTGTTCGGTACGCCGCTTCTGATTTTCGGCAGTTTTTTGCAAACACGACTTTCGAACATGAGAAAAGACACCTCGGAACAGAAAATCGTCCGCTTCACAATGAGCGAGCGGATGATTATCAATACGCTGATTACCGGAATCTGCATTTGCCTTTTTGTCGGCGTGTCGGTTTACCTTGCGGATAAATACGGCTCGGGCGACAGCATCGGCGTTCTCGGAAAAATCTATCTGTTCGAAACGCTGGCGATGAATACATATTTTGCGCTTTCAATTGGCTTTATGCGTTTCACGGAAAAGAAAATTTCGCGCCCCATCGAAGAACTTGCCGAAATTGCCGGAAACTACAATCCCGGCGAGGAAGCGGAAAGTCAGCACCGTAAAATGGCGGATGCCTGCAGTGTGTATGCGAAAGATTCCACCGAAGTCGGAGAGTTGGCGCGTTCGTACATTTCAATGATTCACGACATTGAGCACTACGTGTCCGACATAAGACGCGTTATGGCTGAAAAAGAACGCATAAATGCGGAGCTGTCGCTGGCGTCCGATATTCAGGCGCACATGCTGCCGTGCATATTCCCGCCGTTCCCGGAGCACGAGGAATTTGATTTGTACGCTCTCATGAATCCGGCGAAGGAAGTCGGCGGAGATTTTTACGATTTCTTCATGATAGGTGAAGACCGACTTGCCGTCGTCGTTGCGGATGTATCCGGCAAGGGCGTACCCGCCGCGCTGTTCATGGTTATCACAAAAGTTCTTATAAAGAATCATGCTCAGATGGGCATGGAACCCGCTGACGTTTTTACAACGGTAAACAGACTTCTCTGCGACGGCAACGACGTCGGACTTTTTGTAACGGCGTGGATGGGCGTGCTCGAGCTTTCGACAGGTAAATTTACATATGTCAACGCTGGGCACAATCCGCCTCTCCTTAAGTCATCAAACGGTAAATTTGAGTATTTGAGAAGCCGCAGCGGTTTTGTTTTGGCTGGCATGGAAGATACAAAATACCGTCAAAATACGCTGACGCTTGAACCGGGTTCGCGATTGTTCCTTTACACCGACGGCGTTACCGAAACAACGGATATTTGTCAGCAGCTTTACGGCGAAGACAGACTGCAGAATTTCTTAAACAATCATTCATCGTGCGCAACGGAGAACATGTTAAAAAGTCTTCGTGCGGATTTGCAGACATTTGCGGGAGAAGCTCCGCAGTTTGACGATATCACAATGCTGCTTATGGATTTCAAGGGCGCGACCGATACCGACACTTGCGAACGCTTTTTTGAAGCAAAAGAGGAAAACATTGCTCCGATGTTGGAATTTGTTGAAAGCACCCTTGAAGCGAACGGCTGCAACATGAAAACGCAAACGGCGATTTGCGTTGCAATTGAGGAAGTGTTTGTTAATATCGTGCGTTATGCTTATCCGAGCGGGAGCGGAACGGCGAAAATCAGAATTGATATCGATGAAAAAACGCATGATGCGACATTTGTTGTTTCCGACAGCGGAATTGAGTTTGACCCTCTGAAAAAAGACGACCCGGACATTACTCTCTCGGCGGAAGAACGGAGTATCGGCGGCTTAGGCATTTTTATAGTAAAGAAAACGATGGATTCCGTTTCTTATCTCCGCGAAAACGGCGAGAATAAACTGACCATGACAAAAAATCTGGAAAGGGCGGCAGGAAAATGAAAATAAACATTGAAAAGCAAAATGCGACATTGACGATGCACATTGAAGGACGGCTTGACACGAGCACTTCTCCGGAGCTTGAGAAAGAAATAGAATCACTCTCGGACGATGTTTCCGAATTGATTCTGGACATGAAAGAAGTTGCTTACGTTTCGTCAGCGGGATTGCGTGTGTTGCTTGCGGCGCAGAAAAAAATGAACAAACGCGGCTCAATGAAACTTACCGGCGTGTGTGATACCGTGATGGAAGTTCTTGAGATGACGGGGTTTTCGGATATTTTGGTGATTGAATGATGGAACTTGTAAACAAAGCGATTATTTTTGCCGCAAAAGCACACGACGGAATGCGACGCAAACAGGAGAACATTCCTTATATCCTGCATCCCATGGAGGCTGCCGTCATTATTGCGTCCGTAACGGATGACCAGAATGTCATTGCAGCCGGTGCGCTTCATGATGTTGTGGAGGATGCGGGGATTTCCATAGAAGAAGTTGAAGAGAACTTCGGAAAGAGAGTTGCGGAGCTTGTAGCGTCCGAAACCGAGAACAAGCGCACCGAACTTCCGCCGGGCAGCACATGGCAGGTGAGGAAACAGGAAGCCATACAGGCATTGCGGGAAACGACGGATATCGACGTAAAAATACTCTATCTGGGAGATAAACTCGCAAACATGCGTTCGATACATGCTTCATGGAAAAAACAGGGGCACGCCATGTGGCAGCATTTTAATCAGAAAGACCCTGCCGCGCAGGCGTGGTATTACCGCAGTATTTTGGATTGTATTCGTGAGCTTTCCGATACGGAGGCTTATAACGAATTCGATAGATTGGTTGAAACCGTATTCAGGGAGGCTTAAAAATGGAAAACAATGTAACGTATCATTCAAATGGCGATGAGCTTGTCATCTGTTTGAACGGGCGTGTGGATGCGTCGAATGCGTCCGAAGTCGAGGGCAAAATAAACGCTGCGCGTGCGGAAATTCCCGGCAAAACACCGGTTGTAGATGCCGAAAAGCTGGAGTATATCTCCAGCGCGGGACTTCGGATTCTTTTGCGTTTGCGCAAGGAAGAACGCGATATGTCCGTTGTCAACGTTTCGCCGGAAGTTTATGATATTTTGGACATGACCGGTTTTACAGAGATGATGACGGTAAAAAAAGCATACCGCCACCTTTCCGTTGACGGCTGCGAAATGATAGGCAAGGGCGCAAACGGTGCTGTTTACCGCTATGACGAAGAAACGATAGTCAAGGTGTATTTCAACTCCGATGCGTTGCCCGAAATTCAGCGTGAACGCGAACTTGCCCGCAAAGCACTGGTGCTCGGCATCAACACGGCGATTCCGTATGACGTGGTGCGCGTGGGCGAGAGCTACGGAACGGTAATGGAGTTGCTGTCTGCGACATCACTTTCGAAGCTGATAAAGAAAGACCCCGAACATTTGGAACTGCCTCTTAAATACTATGTCGATATGCTCAAACAGATTCACGGCACGCAGGTTCAGCCGGGAGATATGCCCGACATGAAAGCCGTTGCGGTCGATTGGGCGGCGTTTGTCCGCGAACACCTGCCGGAAGACGCCGGAAACAAGTTGTATAACATGGTATCCGCCGTTCCCGAGCAGCACACCATGATGCACGGCGATTACCACACAAATAACATTATGGTGCGTGACGGTGAAGCGTTGCTTATAGATATGGACACTCTTTGCATGGGGCATCCGATTTTTGAACTTGGCTCAATGTTTAACGCGTTTGTCGGTTTTTCGGAACTTGACTACAGCGTGATATTGGATTTTCTCGGAATTACACATGAGCTTGCCGGTGAATTCTGGCGCAGAGCACTCGCCATGTATCTTGATACCGACGACAAGTCGCGCATAGATGAAGTCGAAAACAAGGCGAAAATCATAGGCTACATGCGTTTGCTTCGCCGCACGATTCGCCGCAGCGAACCGAATCGCGAACAGTTGATAGCGTTCTACAAAGAACGTCTTTTGAATCTCATTCCGACGGTGAACGAACTGACATTTTGATATAGGGAGATGCGGACAATGGATAAAAAGAACATGTATAAAATTTTCAGTGTTATGACGGCATTTGCTCTTTTCACTACGGTTTTTGCCGCTTGTTCAAGCGAAAAAACGGTTGACTCGACAACAATCGAAAATACGACGGCAAAGACGGCGGAAACGACAGGCGCGGCGGAAACGGCTGGCGCAAAACAGGGCGAATTGAAAGTTACCGCAACTGTCACAAAGGACGAAAAGTTCGGTTCAGCCGTACTCAGCCTGTCGGAAGACGATTTCAAGAACGCGGGATTTGAGTTGGGCGACAGCCTTGACGTCATTTTCAGCAACGGATACAGTGTTACCGATGTGCCGTACTATAACGGTTACTACGTAAAAACTGGCGCGCCCGTTGTCGTGGCGTATCCCAACAACAAATATGTAAAAGTCGCATTTAACAACCGTGATTTTTGGACTGCCGCGGGACTTGAAAACGGCTCAACCGCCGAAATAACGCTCAATACCGCAAAGAAGTATCTTTCCACTTTTGAAGCCCTCGGCCAGCGTTATTCCCTCGACAGAAACGATTATTCGAGCGATGAGCAATATGCCAATTTCAGGGCGGTATCCGTAAAAAATATGAAAGAAAACTTTATTTACAGAGGCGCGTCGCCGGTTGATAATGAGATGAGCCGTGCGTCCGTTGTAAATGCGCTGCTGCAAAAAGCGGGAGTCGAAACGATTATCGATTTGGCAGATTCCGACGAAGAAATGCAGGAGTATTTTGCGGATGAAAATTTTGACTCGGACTACGTAAAATCTCTGTATGAGCAGGGGAAAGACATTGTCCTCTCAATGAGTTCGAACTACGATGCCGATTCCTACAAAGAAGGCGTCGCAAACGGCATGCGTCATCTGCTGAAAAACGGCGGCCCCGCATACATTCATTGCCTTGAGGGTAAAGACAGAACCGGATTTGTCTGCACGCTGCTTGAAGCTCTTGTAGGGGCGTCCTATGATGAAATGTGCGCCGACTACATGAAAACATACGAGAACTATTACGGCATTACAAAAAGCGAAATGCCGGAAAAATACGACGCGATAGTTTCTCTGTATTTCGATTCGTTTATGTCTTATCTGGCGGGAACGGAAGACATGGCAGCCTTGAAAACCGCCGATTACTCAGGTTTTGCGAAGCGGTATCTGCTCGACAGCGGTATGACCGATTCCGAAATCGAACAATTGACCGAATTGCTTTCAAAATAATCACAGCACCGCCTATATTGCGGCAACTAAGACGCAAATCAGCAAAAAAGTACAGCTTGCACAGCACGGAAGACAAATGGTTCCCGATGTGCAGGCTTTTTTTCTTCCTAAAACAATGTTTTTCGAATCAAAAAAAACTGTTGGTCAACCTATACAAAATAAAGCCGAAACTATGACAAAAGATAGAAAAAAACGCCTATTGATAACCAAAAAGAAAAATGGTAGGATATCCGACGAAGTTAAATACAAAAGGAGGCACTCTATATGACAACTTCACTTAAGAAAATCCTTACGGTAGTACTTGCCGCCGTAATGGTTTTCTCGGCAGCTGCAATCGGCTTTGCGGATGAAACAACGTTCGATGAAACATGGACGGCTATCACCACCGCGGACGAGCTGAAAAGCACTATCGAAGCAAACATGGCAGGCAAGTATTATCTCGCAAATGACATCACATTTACAGGCAAATTGAACCCCATCGGCTGGATCGGCAATTCCGATGTCCAATTCACCGGCACGTTTGACGGCAACGGAAAATCTATCTCCGGACTTGTAATGAAGTGTGCAGACGGTCTTGGCGAAAACTTTAGTTCGAATGTAGGTTTGTTTGCTATTAACAGCGGTGTCATTAAGAATCTTACACTTAAATCAGCCGAGGTTTACGGTAATGTACAAGTCGGCGCGATCGCAGGCATAAACAACGGCACAATTTCAAGTTGTACTGTTAATGGCGGTAAAGTTAGTCATGGGCTTTGGATCACTAAAAATTTTGAGTATTGGATGTATGACGGCTATCAGATCGGGGGTATTGCCGGATTAAACAACGGAACGATTGAAAAGTGTGTTAACATAGCGAATGTTTGCGGTTGGCTCGAGGTTGGCGGTATTGCCGGTCGTAACAATACAGACGGAACGATTTCTCAGTGCTATTCTGCCGGTAACGTTAACTACACTACCACAGCGAGTGCTCGTTACAATTGGGCGGCACAGTCTGCTTGGGTCTTCAATGGAAAAAACTCATTCGGAAGAGCCGGCGGTATTGTCGGTTACAACGAGGGCACTGTCAAAGACGTGTATGTTGCACCCGTTGATACTGACGGCAAAGTGGAAATCGTTGCTTGGAACGTAGGCGGCGGTATCTGCGGCAAAAACGAAGGCAGTGTTAAGAATGCTTATATCAAGAATGTAAAATTCACAATGCCTGCAGACGGCGGTACGTTCAAATTCCCCAGCTATAGCAGCTATTCAGCTACTATTACTTGGGACGGCGATGATCTTTGGTTCCATCCCATCACGGCAGCACAGGAAAGCGGAACAACCGAGAACTCTTTCTATGCAACGCTTGAAGGTGATATGCCCACGACATCGTTCACAGACGGCAGCAACCACGGTACTGAAAAGACAGCTGCAGAGATGAAGGACCTCAGCACTTACAAGGATGCAGGTTGGGATTTTGATACTATTTGGATTATTGACCCCGTAACAGGTCTTCCTGTTTTCGAATTCACCGCAAATGAAAATCCTAATCCCGATCCAACAGATCCTACGGACGCAACCGATGCTACGGACGCAACCGATACTACAGACGCAACCGATGCTACAGACGCAACCGATGCTACGGACGCAACCGATGCTACGGACGCAACCGATACTACGGATGCAACCGGTGTTACGGATGCAACCGATGTTACGGATGCAACCGATGCTGATCCCACCGAACCGTCTTCTGAAGACGAGTCAACAACAGAAGCGGAATCGACGACAGCTGCTGACGACGACAACAAAGACGGCGACAATTTCTTCGCCAGACTTTGGAAGAAGATAATTGAATTTTTCAAGAAGCTCTTCAAGGGTGGTTCTTTCGGTGATGCAAACGGCAGCTTCGGCAACTGATTTGAATCCTTTAACAAGAGCAAACTGTTGTAAAACAGAATAAAATAAACGAGTCGGTGCGCAAAACCAGCGTAGTCGGCTCGTTTTTTTGATTTATCGCAGTCAAACATAGGCAATCTGCGTCGTGCAGGGGCGGCGTTCCATCCGCGCAATATTTATGCACGCGCTATGTTCAAGTGTACGGCGCGGATACAATGCACAAATTAAAATCTCCCCGGAAATTCGGCAGATACCGGAACAACGGGGAGATGTTTTTTACGGATGTTATTTTTTCAAACGACCGCCGAAATTCGGGTCAAGAACAAGCGACGCCGCCGACCCGACCGCACCGCATGCCTGTTTCAAAAAGCCGTTCGGACGAGTGCCGTTAAACATCAGGTAAAATTCAAACAGTTCTTTGAATCCCGGTTTTGCGACGCTTTTAATACGAACATTTCCGAGCGGGTCAAACGTGAACGTAAACTCGCGGTACTGCGCCATTGAAAGCGGTATTATTGTGAGTTTGAATTTGTTGTCCGACAGCCACGTTCCGTATGACGCTACCGGCACGGTGAGATCCGACAGCTTTATTTTACTGTAGCAGTACTCACCCTCAAGTCCAACGTTTATTTCATCGACAGGACTGTTTTTTTCCTGAAACAAAACTTTCAGACCGTTTTTTTCAAAGAAGAACATGAAATTGTCTATCATTCCCGAACGCTGCGACAGCATGAATAAATTGCCCGTGCCGAGTATACCCGCCGGACCGCGCCGACGCACGGCAATGCGCCTCCCGTTTATCTGAGCCTCCATAGCGGGTTTGCGCAACGCCATCGGCGGCGTATGCGTTTCGCATCTGTTTATGTACCTTTTGAGCGATTCAAATCCCTCCCTGTTTTCCTCTGCGGGAACAGTCGACGAAAAAGCGGCAGGGAAGTGTTTCCACAGTGTTTTCATGAAAAGATCTTCCTGCGGTTCACCGGCGGTACAGGCAAAAACAGCGTCGTATTTCGGAAACACCACCACAAACTGACTGTAAAGTCCGTTGAAGGAGTACGTCCCCATCTCGTCCGATTGTATAAATATCTGAAAACCGTAGCCGGAATCCTCGTTGAATACCGACGGAATATTTTTAATGTGGCGCGTTGTGGCTGCGTCAATCCATCTTTCCGGAATGACCTGCTTGCCGTTGTACATACCGCGATTGAGGTAACACATGCCGATTTTTGCCATATCCTCGACTTTGAAATACGCACCCCAGCCACCGGCGTCATACCCATTGTGGTCTTTTTCCCAGTACGGCGGTTCGATTCCGAGCGGTTCAAACAGGCGCGGCGTCAGATATTCGGTGAGTGTAACGCCCGTCACCTTCGAAATTATACGCGACAGGATATAGATATTTTCGCTCAGATAGAAAAACTTCTCGCCGGGTTTCTCGCTAAACGGCGCGGAAAGCCAATTTTCAAGCCACTCATTTTTTTCGCAGTTGTTCGCTATGCTTATTTTTTTGCCGCTTTTATGCGTTATCAGATGGCGGATTGTCACGGTATTGTTTGTCACGCGCAGATGCTCGTCTTTTCCCGTGTACGGAAAATATTTTGCAACCTTGTCGTCGAGGGAAATAAGTCCCTCGCTCACCGCAAAACCCACCGCCGTACCGGTAACGCCTTTCGAGAAAGAGAACATCGCATGCGGTATATCAGCCTTGAACGGTGCCCAGCTGCATTCCGCGGCGACCTTCCCGCCGCGTACGAGCATAAACGAATGCATATTAAAACCGTTTGCATTGCAGTCATGCAAAAACTCCCGTATCTCTTCTGACAGCACACCGACTTCTTCCGGTGTGGATGCACGTGGCAGGGAAGTGTATTGCTTCGATTCACTCATAATATTTACCTCAAAACTGAATATTATTTGTCATGTGCTATAGACGACGGTTTTATTATACAATATTTTTGTTAATGTTGTATTAAAATTTAGCGTATAAACAAACAAGTATTTGTAATATTGACTTTCTTTCACTGTGGTCGTATACTTATATTATTATATATTATTACAATTGTACATTGCGGAGAAATATATGGCTCTTATTACATTGAACATGCCGAGCAATATGCTCAAGAAACAGACAGAGGTTTGCATTTGCGTTCCGAACGGCGCAGAAACGGACAAACCGATTCACGAACGAAAAGTTTTGTGGCTGCTGCACGGACTTTCCGACGATAACACATGCTGGCAGCGTTTTTCATGTATCGAACGCTACGCGAATGACAGCGATATTATTGTCGTGATGCCGGACGGCGACAGAAGTATGTATATGGATAACGTGCTGGGGCAAAACTACAAGCGTTTCATCGTCGAAGAACTGCCGCAGTACCTTCATTTCCTGTTAGGTATTTCGGAAAAACGCACGGATAATTTTATCGCGGGGCTTTCAATGGGCGGCATGGGAGCAGCAAAAATCGCGCTTGCGAATCCTGCTCGTTACGGCGGTTTCGGTTCGTCTTCCGGACTGCTCGACATAAAATACGTCAAGGCGGCGTTTATGGCGCAGATGAACAATGAATTTCCGTTTATGAACAGCGTTTTTTCGGCTGAGGATTATTCGGACGAAGACCCTAAAACGCTTCTCGACAAAAATCTTCACGCGGACATGAAAATGTATATCGCATGCGGAACGGAAGATTACTGGATAAAAGCGTCGGAGTCGTTCAGGGAAAAAGCCGACGCGCTCGGACTCGATGCAGCGTATTTCTTTGAAAGCGGCGGTCACGAGTGGTCACTTTGGGACAGAAATATAAAGCGCCATATCGACTATATATGCCGATAAAATAAACCTTACGGAACAGCGGGATTCAGCTGCTCGTAAGGTTTTTGTTTCAGAGTAATTTTTTATTTTGCCGCAGCTGTGCGAAAAATTCGGACAGTATCGCCGCGCATTTTTCGCCTTCGACGCCGCCCTCAAACACGGGTTTGTGGTTGTACGGCAGTTCGAACAGATTGACAAGACTGCCGATTGAACCCGCTTTCTTGTCGTATGCGCCGAAATAGACATGCTCGATGCGCGAATTGATAATTGCGCCCGCGCACATGGGGCACGGTTCGAGAGTCACGAACAAATCACAGCGGGGAAGCCGCCAGCCGCCGAGAGTCTTGCATGCGTTGTTGATTGCTTCAATCTCCGCGTGATACAGAGCGTTTCTGCCGTTTTCGCGCCGGTTGCGCCCCGCTGCAATTACCTTGCCGTCGCGAACTACAACCGCGCCTATCGGCACTTCGCCGTCGTCGAACGCCTCACGCGCGAATTTCAACGCTTCGTTCATAAAAGCACATTTTTCCGCTTCGGTCATATAAGTCCGTCAATCTTTTTGAGAGTTTTAAGTCCGCTTGCAACTCCCTTTTTACAGTCCTCCATGCCCTCGAATTCGACCGTGACGTAGCCGTTGTATCCGGCGTTTTTGAGCGTCCGCAGGCACTGCAGTACAGGCACTGCGCCGTGGCCGATTATCGCGCCGCGCAGGTAGTTGCCGCCGCGAGTCATGAAAAATCCGTCGGCGGGGACAAACTCTTCGCCCGACTTGAAATGAAAATCCTTAGCGTGAACGTGCAATGCGTACGGGGCGACTTTTCCGACCGCTTTTGCCGGGTCTTCGTCGGCGCACATGAAATTGCCGATATCGACAAGCGCACCGAAATTGTCATCGTGCACACCGTTTATTATCGCTTCGACTCTGTCGGATTCCTGGCAGAAAAATCCGTGATTCTCTATCGCCGTGCGGATGCCTTTCGTTTTTGCGTACTCCGTAACTTTGCGGTAGCCGTCGATTATCACGGGCAGCGCATTGTTGAAACCGCGGCCGCCGCGTTCGTCAGCCGTGTATCCGCCCGTCGCGTCGTGGCGCATGAGCTTGCAGCCGAGAGCCTCGCAAACGTTAACTTCACCTTTCAGACGCTCAATTTCTTCCTCGCCTTTGAGCAAATTCGCGCCGATGCAGTAGGCGGCGATTTCGATGCCGTGTTTTTGAGCTTCGGCTTTAAGCGACTTTGCGTATTCGATTTTGTCCGCCCCGTCGGGAACCTGAATTTCGGCAAATTCGATTCCGTCAAAACCCATTTCTTTTGCAAGTTCAATGAGTCCTTTCTCGGTTCTTTCGCCCGAAGATGTAATTTGCGCAAAACTGTACGAGCTTACTGAATATTTCATTTTGTGACCTCCGTTGTAAATGTTAATTTGTATCTCATGCTGTCGTATTGTTTTCCGGCAGTGACTTTAACATAGTATGTACCGGGTTCAAGCGTTGCGTATGCGTACGCCGCTTTTCCGGCGCCAAACGACGATTCGGTATAAACCGGTTCGTTGTTTTTTGTTTTTTTCTGTAATCCGCGTTCATCCGTCAGTGCGACTTTTTCGTGCGAGGAACTATATAAACCGAATTCAAAAATACTGTAGTTCTTACCGACAACCGCGCCGTGATTCAACGCGACTGTGACTCTGCACGTGTCGGTGACGGTGAAATAGTAATAATCGCTGTCGCTGTCACCGTTTTCAAATGATGATATCGTTCCGCTTTTTGCGGTCGACGAGAGCAGCCTGTCCGCCGTTTCAAATGTACCGTTCGGTTCCTGTTCCCACGCGGAGGAGGACTCAAACGAAACGTTCAGCGTGTACGGCGTTTTGTTGTGACGCAGGTTTTCACTGTCGATTTGGACATAGTATATTCCTTCGCCCAGACCTAACTCCGGGGATTTCGTTTCGGAACTGTCCCACGACGACAATCCGCTGTATATAGCCGTGCCGTTTGCGTCCGTTACCGTTATGCGCCAGCCGTTTTTAGGGGATTCGCCCTCGTTTACGCTTTTTACTTCGTCGGCGTCCGGCTCATGTGAAAAGACAAAGCGGCATATTCCGCTTTCTGCCAGCGTCAGTTTATAAAAATCGATATCGCTGCCCGAAGAACGTGAGCTTAATTCGCCCGTAACAGCCGTACCCGCTTTTATTGCGTTTGCACTCTCGCGTGTGTCGTTGCTCTCGCTTTCGTACGCCGTGTCGGTATTTTTGTAAATTTTCAGGCTGTATGTAGCCGAGTTGTAAACCCTGCTCTCAATTTTAACAAAATAGCAGCCTTTTTGCATTCCGATTTTTCCCGAACGCAGCGACTCCGTGGAAAAGTACGAATTGTCGGAGTACAGTTCGTTCCCGTCTGCGTCATAAACTGAGATTATCCAGCACACGGATGTCAAATCTTTCTTTTCATGTTCAAAGACGAATGACATCGCGCTGTTTTCGTACACTCTGAACATGTACCAGTCGCAGTCTTTACCCGATGAGAAATACGACGCGCTGCCCTTGACATCCTGCCCCGCGGAAATCTCGTTGTAGCGTGTCATGGTGTCGTTGTACTCGCATTCGTATTCGTTGCTCTCAATGAATACGAATGACGCGGTGTATTCTTTGTCGGGCGTGTTTTTATTCAGGCACGACACCACAGCTTTGTATATACCCGGCAAAACGCCTGTTTCGGACGTGGTGTACTTTCCGTCCGCGGCAGTCGTTTCAAGTTCGTTTATAAGCCGCCACGCTTCGTCGCTGCCGTCGCCGTTTGTTGAGTATTTCATGTACAGACGCACCCGGTACGCGCCTGCGGACAGCTTGCCGTGCGTCAGTTCGCATACTATCGCGCCGCGTGTTTTTGCGGTCAGTATATACGTATCCGACTCGGAAGACGATGCAAATGAACCCGAATACGTGTGATTATTGTTGAATAAATCGCCCGTGCCGCCGTCGCTGAATTCGGCGTGTATTTCGCCGCCGTCCGATTGTGCCGCCGACGCAAAAACCGACGCGCAGACAAGAATGCACGCGCTGAATATTACGGATAAAATTATGCGTCCCGTATTCATTACGGTATCATCCCTTCATTTGTTTTGAATCAATTGTAATTGTATCATGAATACCGTTGTTTATCAAGCGGAAAATTTAATGAATGCATTTTTTTGCGCCCGCGCAAAGCACGCGCAAACGCAATTCGGCCGGTTGACAATTGAATATGAAATTTGCTAATCGGGAATATTTATCCATTGTCACGCATAATGCAATCGTTTTATGTATATGCACTTATTTGACTGCAGACGGAAAATCGGATAAACTTCAAAAAAAAGATATTGACATGTTTCGTGGAAAATGTTATTATGCGAACTATTGAAATGCGTAAAGAGGAAAAACAATTTAAAAAAATCGAGGAAAAGGGTTGACAAACATGCCTGCGGCTGACATAATTTTAAAAGACAGACAGACAGACAGACAGACAGACAGACAGACAGACAGACAGACAGACAG
>CAVKLD010000045.1:0-15117 GCA_963657065.1 bacterium | reverse complement strand
GTTTTGTTCCCATTCCGTAAAACACCTTTTTTTCCGGTGTTATCAGCCGTGTTATATCACTTAACGGTATTTCTCTTCCGCAAAACGGAGCGTTGAGGAGTTTCCCGTTCTTGCTGACGGGCAGGGGCAAAACTATCACGTTTGCCGACATCGCTTTTTCAAAGTCGTCGGTTTTTCCGAGTACGGCGTTTTCGGGGCTTAATTCAAAACCGAACAGATGAGTCCTGTATCCTGCCGTCCGCAGTTTTTCGGCGCAGTATATCTGACGGGTATCTCCGCCGATAACCGCAGCCGTGTCAAAATCGGTCAATATTATCTCCTCCTCACTTTATGATATGTCGAAACGCAAAAGCCGTCACCTTTTTTTGCCGCACTGCACGAAAATTATCGCGCTTTTTGCTTTTTTACCGTTTTTGCCGCCGCCGCGCCGCAAAAAACCGCTTGACAAAACAGCATAATTATTCTACAATGAATGAGATAAACAAAGACCGTGAAAAAGAGAGTAGCCGATTTTTGAAAGCTTCAGAGAGCGGGGTGCGCTGTGAACCCGTGCGAGTGGATTTCGGTGAAAATCACTTTGGAGTCGCCGTCCCGAAAAGGCGTATTCGTGTAAGCGAGTACCGCGCGCAACCGTAGGGACGGACGGATTCTCACCGTTAGCGAAGAAGCATATGTTTGTATGTAATAGGTGGTTTGTAAACGATGGCTTTCGTCCTATTGCGGCGGGGGTCGTTTCTTTTTTATAAAAACGGAGGAAAATGGAATGTACAAAAAAGTTTCAACCGATTTGAACTTTGTTCAGCGCGAAAAACTCGTTGAAGATTTTTGGCGCGAAAATCACATTTTTGAAAAAAGTATGGATTCGCGCAAAAAAGGCAAGTCATACGTTTTTTACGACGGTCCGCCTACTGCTAACGGCAAACCGCACATCGGTCATGTTCTTACACGCGTTATCAAAGATATGATACCGCGTTACCGCACAATGAAAGGCTATATGGTTCCCAGAAAAGCCGGATGGGATACTCACGGTCTGCCCGTTGAAATTGAGGTCGAAAAGCTGCTCGGTCTTGACGGCAAAGAGCAGATAGAAGCGTATGGCATTGCGCCGTTCATCGAAAAGTGCAAGGAAAGCGTATGGAAATACAAGGGCATGTGGGAGGATTTCTCCGGTACGGTCGGCTTTTGGGCTGACATGGACAACCCTTATGTAACATATCACAACGACTACATTGAGTCCGAATGGTGGGCGCTCAAAACGATTTGGGATAAAGGATTGCTCTACAAAGGCTTTAAAATAGTGCCCTACTGCCCGCGCTGCGGTACGCCGCTGTCCTCTCACGAGGTCGCGCAGGGTTACAAGACGGTGAAAGAGCGTTCCGCTGTGGTTCGCTTCAAGGTAAAAGGCGAGGACGCTTATTTCCTTGCGTGGACAACGACGCCGTGGACTTTGCCGTCAAACGTCGCTCTTTGCGTAAATCCCGAAAGCGAATACTGCAAGGTGAAAGCCGCCGACGGCTACACTTATTATATGGCTGCTGCGCTTCTTGACAAGGTTCTTGCGCCTCTTGCAAAAGACGGCGAAAAGGCTTATGAAATCCTTGAAACGGTTAAGGGCAAAGATCTTGAGTATAAAGAATACGACCCGCTGTTTAAGTGTACAGGCGACTATGTTGAAAAACAGGGCAAAAAAGGGTATTATATCACCTGCGACAACTACGTAACGCTTACCGACGGTACGGGAATTGTACACATTGCACCCGCTTTCGGTGAGGACGACGCGAACGTCGGCAGAAAATATGACCTTCCGTTTGTTCAGTTCGTTGATTCAAAGGGCGACATGACAGAAGAAACGCCCTATGCGGGAATGTTCGTTAAGGACGCCGACAAGCCGATACTTACGGATCTCGACAAGGATGGCAAACTCTTTGACGCGCCTAAATTCGAGCATGATTATCCGCACTGCTGGCGTTGCGATACACCTCTTATTTACTATGCAAGAGAATCATGGTTTATAAAAATGACCGCCGTGCGCGACGATTTGGTCAGAAACAACAACATGATTCACTGGATGCCCGACAGTATTGGCAAAGGGCGTTTCGGCAATTTTATAGAAAATGTTCAGGATTGGGGACTTTCGCGCAACCGTTATTGGGGCACTCCGCTCAATATCTGGGAATGTGAGTGCGGCTGCCGTCATTCCATCGGCAGTATTGCGGAGCTTAAAGAAATGAGTGACAACTGCCCCGATGATATCGAGCTTCACCGTCCGTATATTGATGCTGTTACTATAAAATGTCCGGAATGCGGCAAGCAGATGAAGCGCGTGCCCGAAGTTATCGACTGCTGGTTCGATTCGGGTTCGATGCCGTTTGCGCAGCATCACTATCCGTTTGAAAACAAAGAGCTTTTTGAGAGTCAGTTCCCGGCGGATTTCATCTCGGAGGCTGTTGACCAGACGCGTGGTTGGTTTTACTCGCTGCACGCCATTTCAACGCTTATCTTCAATAAGCCGTGCTTCAAAAACGTTATAGTCCTCGGTCACGTGCAGGATGAAAACGGGCAGAAAATGTCAAAATCAAAGGGCAATGCCGTTGACCCGTTTGATGCGCTTCAAAAATACGGCGCAGACGCTATCCGCTGGTATTTCTACACGAACTCCGCTCCGTGGCTGCCGAACCGGTTCCATGGCAAGGCTGTCGAAGAAGGACAGCGCAAGTTTATGGGCACGCTTTGGAACACCTACGCGTTTTATGTGCTCTACGCGAATATCGATGAATTTGACCCGACGAAATATTCGATAAGTTACGACGAGCTTAATGTTATGGACAGGTGGCTGCTCTCGCGTCTTAATTCAACAGTTAAGACGGTAGATGACCATCTTGACAATTACCGTATTCCCGAAGCTGCAAAGGCTCTTGATGCTTTTGTTGATGAAATGTCGAACTGGTACGTTCGCCGCAGCAGAGCGCGCTATTGGGTTCAGGGACTTCCTCAGAATAAAATCGACGCGTATACCGTGCTTTATACTGCGCTTGTCACCATATGCAAGGCAGCCGCACCGATGATTCCGTTTATGACGGAAGAAATTTATCAGAATCTCGTGAGAAGCGTTGACAAAGACGCTCCCGAAAGCATCCATCTTTGCGATTATCCCACCGTTAACGAAGCGTGGATCGACTGTGAACTTGAAACCGCGATGGACGAGGTTTTGAACGTCGTGGTGCTCGGCAGAGCTGCACGAAACGGTGCGAATATCAAAAACCGTCAGCCGCTTGCGAATATCACCGTCGTTACCGATAAGATTCTCGGTAAGGAGTATACCGATATAATCAGAGATGAATTGAACGTGAAGGAAGTAATTTTTACGGATTCCACAGTCGGATTCGTTACGTATTCGTTCAAACCGCAGCTTAAAACGCTCGGTCCGAAGTATGGTAAACAGCTCGGTGAGATACGCACTCTTCTTTCATCGCTTGACGGCGACGCAGCGAAAAAAGAGCTTGACGAAACCGGACACATTACGCTCAAACTTTCGACAGGCGACATCGAATTGACTGCCGAAGACCTGCTCATTTCCGCAGAACAGCTTGAAAATTTCTTCGCCGTTTCGGACAACGGTTATACGGTCGCCCTCGATACCGAACTTACCGACGAGCTTGTCGCAGAGGGATTTGTGCGTGAGATTATCTCGAAAGTGCAGACTATGCGAAAAGAAGCCGATTTCAATGTTACCGACCATATCGCCGTGACAATCAAGGGCAGTGAAAAGCTCAACAGTATAATTGCCAACCGTCTTGATGATATTGCGGGCGACGTGCTTGCGGATTCCGTCAGTCTTGCAGAGCCTGAGGGCACGGTCAAAGAATGGGATATAAACGGCGAAGCTACTGTCATAGGCGTCAAAGTTGTCTGAAAAATAGTTTGACACTTTTTGAATAAAATGCTATAATTCAGGGGCAGGTATCTTTGACTTTTGTCAGCCTGCCCCGAAATTCTTTTGCCGTGTAAAATCGCGGTTAAACGAGAGGATGGAACAGTATGAAAAAGATGTTATCTGTATTTTTGAGCATTCTTGTGCTCTTGTCTGCGTGCGCAGTCGGAGCGTCGGCTGCCGAAACGGGCGACAGCGGTGAGTTTACCGCGTTTTGTTTTAACGTCGCAGGATTGCCGAGTATCGATTATCTTACGGGCGGCGCAGATAAGGACGTACTTGCAAATCAGGTTGCCATCGGTAAATTCGTTGAATCGAATGGGTTTGACATTTTTGCCACGCAGGAGGATTTCGGTTATCACGAGAACCTTGCGGGACAGCTTACCTCTTATAATTATGCAACGCTTCATCACGGCGGTATTCCTTACGGTGACGGCACAAATGTTTTTACAAAGAACCATAAAATGTATAATGAGCAGCATATTACATGGAATACTCTTGCGGGACTTATCGATGAGGGTGCGGATCAGTTTTCGCAAAAGGGTATAACGTATGTTTGCATAGAGATTGCGGACGGTGTGTTTGTTGATTTTTACGATATTCATGCGGATGCATTCGGCGGTGAGATATCTGTGAATGCCCGGCGGGATAATTTTAATCAGCTTGCGGAACTTATAAATAATCGTACTGTTGACCGTCCCGTTATTGTTACAGGCGATTTTAACGCATATTTGTTTAACGATTCCTCAAATCTAAAGTCCATCCTCGTTGACGGCTGCGGACTTAAAGACGCATGGGTTGAGATTAAAAACAACGGCGATTACGACGATTGCTCATACTATATCGAATCCGTCGGCGGCGACTGGACGGAGAAATGGGGCAACTGGGATTCCGTCGAACGCTTTATGTATAAGGACGGCGGCGGCATAAAGCTCGACTGCACGAGCTTTGAATATGTTACTGTTCTCAATAAAAAAGGTGAAAACGCCTCCGACCACGTGGCGGCATCGGCGACGTTCGCATATACCGTTACCGCACCCATCGGCGATCAGGGCGAACTTGACAGCGGTCACGGCTCGAGCGGCATTCAGGAGTTCTTGAGAAAAATCGTCGCGTTTTTCAAATCGATTCTTCTCATATTCAATAACTTTGATGCGATAAAAGAAGAACTTAAAAATTATTTCGGCAAATAAAAAAATCGGCTGCCGCTCCCGACGATAAAACTCGTGGCGGTTGCAGCAGCTTAAGGAGGATGGTTAATCTTATGCCTTTTATTGATGTTTCGGTTTCAAAAAAACTTACTCCCGAAAATGAAAATGCGATAAAAACCGCACTTGGCGACGCAATTTCGCTTTTCCCGGGAAAGAGCGAAGCGTGGCTCATGTGCAGGATATCGGACGGTGCGCACATGTGGTTTAAGGGCGTGAATGACAGCGACTCGGCGTTTGTCGAGGTTAAGCTCTTCGGTTCGGTAAATCCCGCAAGCGCGGAACGGTTCACTGCGCGCCTGTGTGAAATACTCGAAAAAGAAGCGGGCGTCGCGCCGTCACGCACGTACGTGCGGTACACCGGCGGCACCGATTGGGGTTGGAACGGCGGTAATTTCTGAATTTGATACGGGATTTGTGTCAACGAGAACGCGGACAGCTTAAACGCTTGCCCGCGTTTTTGGCAGTGTTACCGAAAATACCGTTTGCATGTTGTGGCTGTCCACCGATACGGTGCCTTTGTGCAGCTGCACAATTTTTTTGACCACCGACAGACCTATTCCGTTGCCCTGACTGGAATGTGATTCATCTGCCTGATAAAACTTTCCGAATATTCGTTCCTGTGCCTCCGGCGGAATTTCGCTTCCGGTGTTGCCGATGCGGATTGTTATGTTTTCGGTGTCTTCCTCGCCGGTTATGAATATGTCGCCGTGTTTCGGCGTGAATTTTATTGCGTTGTCGAGAATATTTATCCACACCTGCTTCATAAGTTCCTTGTCGGCTTCGGCTGTGTATTCGTCAAAATCCGGACGCAGCTCAAGCTCTTTTTTTTCCCAGTCGGGCTGAAGCAGCAAGATACAGTTGCGAAGCTGCTCTGATATGTTATACTTTGTTGTATTTGACAAAATCTCCTGATTCTCGACTTTTGTTAAATTGAGTATTCCTGTTGCCATTGATGACAGCCGTATTGCCTCATCCTCGATTATTCCGAGATATTCCGTTTGCTGTTCCGGAGTAGGAGAGCCGTATTTTAACAGACGGGTGAAACCGAGTATTGACGCGATTGGAGTCTTAAATTCATGTGAAAAGTTGTTCACAAAATCCGAACGGAGCATTTCCGTGTTTTGCAGTTCCGCTGCCATGGTGTTGAAACTGTCTTCCAGTTCTCTAACGGCTATAAGGCGGCGCATGGTTTTGCTGAATCGGATTCGTGTTTCGTAGTTGCCGGACGCAAGCTCGTTAAGAATTTCAAGCAGTTTTTTGAACGGACGGTATAAAATTTTGCTCATAAGCAGCGTTATCAGTGTACTTACTATCACGCATGCAATGACGGTGAGCGCAAATATCAGTTTGCCCGCCGAGGTGGTTAGATCGTCCGCGTCGATGCGGCCCGAGCTGCGGATAAGCAGATACAGTCCCGTGTCGACAAGCGCAACCGCAAGTACATTTACAAACAGCACGAGCGCGGTTACAAGCGAGAGAGCCATAAAACCCGTTTTGGCTTTTTCTTTTTTTGCTTTTTTGACTTTCATATATTTTTTACCGCCCTGTAACCGAGTCCGCGTACCGACTCAATGCTGAATTCTTCCCAGTTTTCAAATCTTTTGCGCAGTCTGCCGATGTGAACAGTCACCGTTTCCCAGCCTGTTTCGCATTCTGGACCCCATATTTCGTCCATGAGTTGTATTCTTGTGAAAATTTTCCCCGGATATGACAGCATCAAATATAAGAGTTGAAATTCTTTTTGCGGCAAGGCTATGTTTTCGCCCCTGCGCGAAACGGTCATGGAGTCATAATCAAGCACTGCGTCGCCGACGGTTATTTTTCGTTCGCTGACTATCTGCGCACGGCGAAGCAGAGCTTTGATGCGCAGCAGCATTTCCTCTTCGTCCACGGGTTTTGTCATGTAGTCGTCCGTGCCCGCCAAAAAACCTTTGTGGCGGTCGTCGGGGAGCTGTTTTGCCGAAATCATCAGAATCGGCAGTGTGCTGTTGCCGTCCCGAATCGTTTGCGTGAACTCGTATCCGTCCATGTTCGGCATCATTATATCAAGCAGAACAAGATCTACGTGTTCCCGGTCGAGGACGTCAAGAGCTTCTTCACCGTCGCAGGCGGTAAATACTCTGTAATTGTTCTTTTTTAACACTGCGCTCATGTACACGCGAGCGTTTTTTTCATCATCAACAACCAAAATGTTAAACATATAAAACTCATCTCCGTTTGCACATCTTATGTCATATATATAAACTCAAAAAAAACAGTATTTTTGACATTTGCCGATAAATTTATCATGCTTTAAGTCAGTTTTTGTTCCGTTTACATTGAGTTTACGTTTCTTCGCTATCATTGCAACGAAAACAGTCGGACAAAACAGTGATTAGAGGGATTATTTGTGGAAACTTCTGTTGACAGCCGCAAGAAGATACTGATAGTTATGAACCGGAAAGCGGGGAAGTCGCTCGGACGTCCTTCCGCTGAAAAAATACTCGGTTTGTTTCCCGAAAAAGACTACGACAAAAATTTTTGTTTGACCGCATATGCGGGGCAGTGTCCTGAACTTGTGAAAAAGTACGCTCCCGGTACGGACTTTGTCGTTTGCTGCGGCGGCGATGGCACGCTCAACGAAACGGTTGAGGGACTGACAGCGGCGGGACTTGATATTCCCGTCGGATATATTCCCATGGGCTCGACGAATGACCTTGCCGGCACTCTCGGAATTCCGACCGACCCGCGCGGCGCATTTGGTGTTATAAAAAACGGCAACGTGAATGAATGTGACACGGGACTTTTTAACGGCAGAAGTTTTTCTTATGTCGCCTGTTTCGGTCCCGGAACTGCCGTTTCATACGATACTCCGCGCCTTATGAAAAATGCGCTCGGTTATTCGGCATATATGATAAACGGCTTTGTTTTTAATTGCATTCCCACGATGCTTGATATGAAGCCTCGCCATATTAAAATAGAATATGACGGCAACGTGCTCGAGGATGATTTTTATTTCGGCGCAGTGTCGAATTCGGTTTCCGTTGCCGGCATGTTCAAGTATGACCGCCGCGACGTGCGGTTGAATGACGGAAAATTTGAGATGCTTCTCGTCCGCAGAATGTCGCATCCCACCGAAATGTTCTCTATGTTTTCAAAGATTGTCCGACGCGACTACGACGGCGACAGATTGTTGTATCTCAAGGCATCTCACATTCATATGGAGTTTTCTGCGCCCGAAAAATGGAGCGTCGATGGTGAATACGGCGGTGCGCCGACCGAGGTCAATATTGACGTAAACAAACGCTCACTGAAAATCTTTTCAACATCATCCGTCTTGTTTACGTGATTGAAATTATTTTGATTGCCCGTTTCCTTTTCTGACATAACCTCCCGTTTCAAGTCCCCGATTCGGATTTGAAGCGGGAGGCACCGTTTTATCCGAAAAAGACGAAAGACTCGAACGTAAGTGCGCCGAAGCGTTTTGTCCGAGTCTTATTTTTATTTGCCTGCGGCAATTATTTCGTGGGCGGAATTTCGCCGACGCCGGACAGCACTATGCGCGGACGGTAGGGGAATTTGTTTATTTCCTCTTTTGTTGTAACTCCCGACAGCACAAGTACGGTATCAAGGCCGGTTTCGATGCCTGCCACCATGTCGGTATCCATTCTGTCGCCTATCATTGCCGCCTCTGCCGAGTGAACGCCGAGAATGCGCAGTCCCGTGCGCATCATGAGTGGGTTCGGCTTGCCCACGAAATACGCTGTCTTGCCGGATGCCATTTCGATGGGTGCCATCATTGCGCGGCACGCGGGGACGATTCCGTCCTCGGTCGGTCCTGTGAGATCGCTGTTTGTGCCGATGAGCTTTGCGCCCTTGTTGACAAGGCGTACCGCTTTCAGAATATTCTCATAATTGTATGTGTTGCCCTCACCTATGATAACGTAATCCGGGTCAACGTCGTTCATGGTTATTCCCGCATCGTGCAGTGCCATGATAAGTCCCGCGCCGCCGATAACATACGCGCTGCATCCGGGCGCCTGGCTGCTGATGAACTTCGCCGTGGCGAGTGCACTCGTGTAGAAATGACTTGCGTCTACTTCAAGTCCCATGCGTTTGAGCTTTTGCTGCAATTCTTCAGGCGAACGTTCCGATGAATTTGTGAGGAATAAAAAGTGCTTGTTTTCACTATAGAGCCACTCTACAAATTCCTTTACACCCGGCAGCAGACGGTTGCCGTGGTAGATGACACCGTCCATATCGCATATAAAGCCTTTTTTGTTTCTTAATTCTTCCATGCCCTTCTCACTCCCTTAATACGTTACGGTCTTTTTGCCGTGCTGTGTTACATATCCCATGAGTACGTGTCGTGACCTGCGTCGCTGTCCCACTCGCAAGGCGAGAGAGTACTGAGCCAATCCGTCGGCACGGATGCGTTGCGATAGCGAACGGCATTGCCGAATGCCTCGGTGACGAGCGCGGCAACTTCGTCTGTTTCGCAGTCCTCGGCAATTGAGAAAAACAGCGGAGTGGAACTTTTTGACAGCACGTCAAGCCAGCGTTTGTTCATTTCAAGCGGCACGTCGGTAGTTATACCTACGCAGTCGGCATCGGCTTCAAAGAATGTCATGTGCTGCATCATTCTGAATGCAAGCGTGTTAATACCCATTTCTTTGGTACGCTCCCAATCTCTGCCGCTTGTGTCATCGCCTGTTCTCTGAATGTTCGCGTAACCCGTGACGAGATGTCCTATTGCGTTGCAGCTGAGCAGCACCATGTCGGCGGGTGCATTATCACGGATCGTTTTGTAGAAGTTTTTGATTATTTGCGCAGTTGTTTTTGTCTTGTCAAACAATGGATGTGAGCCTATGAAATAATCCTCGGGCATGTCTTTTCCCCAAAGGCGGAAAATATCATCTGTCACGAAATCATATTTTACAAGTCGGAATCCCCAATCATAGAAGCGTCTGATGTCCTCTGCGACCGTTTCGAGCACTTTCGGATGGGACGGGTCAAGACGAAAATCGGATTTGTCGGTGAAGCATTCATCGGGAAGGTCTTTTTTGCTCTGCAAGGGGCGGAACCAGATTCCGGGGATTGCGCCGGTTTCGCTTATTTTTGCGGCAAGCTCTTTCATGCA
Source organism: bacterium (assembly GCA_963657065.1). GTDB lineage: Bacteria > Bacillota > Clostridia > Oscillospirales > Acutalibacteraceae > RUG806. Next base: position 4,856 of record CAVKLD010000045.1, on the reverse strand, counting down.
TCCGAACTTTTCGTTTGAATCGTTCCATTCGCCGCCAATGAAGCCGTCATGACGGTTTACCTCCCAGCCGTCGTCAACTACCATAAATGGTTTGTAGGGAAGTCCGTTTGCGCAGCGGACGGTAAATTTTGCGGCGCGGAGTATTTTCTCCTCGGAACTTTCGCCGTAGTTGCAGTACCAGTCATTTGCACCGAAAACGGGACGGTCGCAAACCGACGGCTTGTCGCACATTTTTGCGCAGAAGTCGTGGCAGAAAGTGTGAAGACAGCCGCTGCCGTTCGCAAAAACGGTCTGCGCGACAAAAAGCGGCTCGCTGTGGGAAATTGCGGTAGTACCGCAGCGAATATCGCATATGAGTTGTATGCTGTCATCGGAAACGAGCCACGAGCAAAGTGCGTTCGGCAGAGTTTTTACACCGCAGCCGAGATGTTCGCCGTTGTCTGTTGCTATCATATACCAGCGCAGGACGTCGCGGCGGTCTTTTTCCCAACGCAAATCGCCGTATCCGCGCTCGAATGCATCGCCGTAGATAAGCGCATCTTTTGAAAATGTGCGGGGAAATATCAGTTTTACAAACGAAACCTTTGTTTCGGGCGCTGTAATGAATATTTTTCCGTTTGCATCAACGGTTATATCTATTCCAAGTTCCGTTAATGCGTCGCTTGAAATGTCTTTGCCGTCCGATACGGCGGAAACAGTAGCAGGAAATCTGAATTCGGTCATTGTGTTTTAGCCTTTCACTGTCATTTTTTGATTTTTTGGAAATTCCGGCGTGTTCTCTTTGCTTTGCCGATTTTCTTTCTCGAAAATGATACCATATTATCGTAAAAAGTTCAATATGCAGCGATTATTTTTTATAGAATTACGTAGAAAATTGCCGTGCCGGCATGAATGGATGGAAAACGGGTCATGCCGGCCGCGGTGTTGGACATTGCAGGCTTAATCATTTCCGTTAGTTTTACGAGTTGATTTTATAAACCGACGGACGGTATGAGTTCTACTTTTGTCAGTTTATGTACGTCGTTGGTCATTCGTTCGCTGTTGTCATACGTTTTTTTACGTAGTGTTAAGGTGTCCGTTAAGCTGACTGTCGGCATGGGCTCGTTAACCGTTTCAGGAAAAAAAGAGCTGTTCGTGAGAACAGCTCCGTAAACCCTTAGTTAAACTGCAAATTAAAACTTTTCTATTTGATGATTACTTTCTCTTCTTGGAGATGATGAAAGCAGCACCGGCAAGAACAACTACGCCTGCAGCAGCTGCAAGAGCCATGTTGTCACCTGTCTTCTGGTCACCCGTGTTGGCGTTCTTCTCGGTTACCTTCTCGGTTGTGGGCTCTACTTTCTTGGTAGTAGTCTCTTCTTTTGTGGGAGCAACGGGGTCAGTGGGTGCTACGAGAGTAACAGTCAAAGTGTTAATCTTTTCACCTGTAGCATTGTCGATAAGCTCAAATGTTACGTTTTCCGCTTTTGTGCCTTCCTTAACAGCGAACTTAACGGTAGCGATCTCAACTTTTGCTGCATCAACAGCGATAGCGTTTTCTACTTCATAATCCTTAACGAGTGCAGCGTACTCATCGTTGGAATAGAGATGCTCCTGGAAACCAACGTTGACTTTAACTGCATCAGCGGCAATAGCGGTGTTTGCGGCAGCAAGAACCGTCTCGCCGAACTGCTTCTCATAAGCGTCTTTGAATTCACCGTAGGTAACGGCTTTCTTGACAGTGAGAGCGGTGTTGTCGTACTTGATGTTGACATCGATCGTTTCAAGACCTGCGCCGTTCTTTGCTACGATAGTAACAGCGATGGTGTCGTCTTCAAGACCGGCGGTTTCAAGCACGAGCGAAGCACCGTCAGCAGCAAATGCTATTGCGGAGAGTGCAGCGATCATAGCAACAGCCATGATAACTGCGAGTACTTTTTTTGCAATTTTCATTTTTGAGGACCTTCCTTTGATAAATTGTTTTTTATATTGAGAGCCTTACAACTCTTAATACCTCAAGTGTGAATACAGTGGTATTATACAGGATGTCAACGAATATGTCAATACTTTTTTTGATTACAAAAAGCGGAAAAGGTGATTTTTATTGACAATATCGCCGACCCGGTTTATAATAACCGTGTGAGGCGGGACGGAAAATGTTTCGTGTCGTATTCTATCAGTTATTGACTGATTTTTCAATATCTTTTTTCGGCAAATTTTTCTGCAAATGAGTTGTACTGTTAGTGCCATTTGCACAAAAAGGATGAATGACAATGAATGACAGACTTTGCGCACTTCGTGAGCGGTGTAACGAATGCAATGCATGTCCGCTTTACAAAACGCGTACAAACGTTGTTTTCGGTGTGGGCAATCCCGAGGCAAAACTGCTTTTTGTAGGTGAAGCACCCGGTGAAAATGAAGATCTGACGGGCGAACCGTTCGTCGGACGCGGCGGCAAGCTGCTCGACCTGTATCTCAACGGTATCGGACTTGACAGAAAAGAAAACATATATATAGCAAATATGCTTAAATGCCGTCCGCCCGAAAACCGCGACCCGAAGCCGGCGGAAATGGACAAGTGCATCGGTTATCTTAGGGAGCTTGTGCGTATAATGCGCCCGGAAATTATCGTGTGCGTCGGCAGAATATCCGCGCAGCGGCTTATTTCGCCCGATTTCAGAGTCACGAAGGATCACGGCGTTTTTTATAACAAAAACGGAATTCTCATGATGGGAACATTTCATCCTGCCGCGCTTTTGCGCGATCCGAGACGAAAAACCGATTGTTTCGAAGATTTTTTGAAATTGCAGGACAAAATTAAAGAGCTTGGTATAAAAATTTAATTGCGCGTTATGTCTGCCGTCGCAGTTCGCTCTAACGCAACTTTATTATTTGCATAAAAGATTTACGGCTGCCTGAAAAAAACAGGAAGCCGTAATTTTTCATTTTTTAATAATTTTAGATTTGAATAATCTTGAACCGAATCAGAGTATGCCGAACAGCATGGCGAGTTTTTCGAGCAAATATGCCATTATTGCCATTGCGTGCGTGTGGCATCCTGCCATCAAAGCTCTTTCGAGCTTCGCTTCGGGGATTGGCTCGTCGACTCTGCCGTCGTAAAGTACTTCAAATGCCTGGGAATAAGTCACGCCGCCTTCGCCCTGCAATTCAAAGCGGACGTAGCAGCCGATATTATCCTCATGGTCATTGAGGTCTATCGTGTAATCGTTGGAAATGACTTTGCCGTTTGCAATCCAGCGTATTTCGCTGCAAGGCGTTGCATCTCGGTCGACGGTGACGGAAATCGTGTTTTCGTTTTGGTTAACCTCAATGTCAGTAACCACGGGGACGTTGCCGTTGCCCTCAAAATCCTCTTCACCGGAATTTTTCTCCGCTTTACGGTATTTGCTCGCAGCGAAGAATGCACCGTTTTGCATCGCGTTTTTGACGTTTTCCTCGTTGTTTTCCGCAAGCGGGAACAGCTCAAACGCGCGTCCCACTTCTTTCAGCTGCTCGGAGTCATCGTCGGCAAACGCCCAGATGTTTCGCCCGGTGGGGATAACCACTTTGAGAAGCTCGTCCCACAGTGCGCGGTCGGAACGGGTGACGTTGTCGGTGTTGTTGACTATTTCCATTCCGAGACAGCTCTTTGCCGATGTAAAGATATCCGCAAAATAGGAGATATACATGGCTTCGTGTGAGCGTTCCGGGAAATTGTTGGAGTTTACCCAGTCGCCGGGATGGTTTATTACGGAGAATCCGCCGGCTTCTTCAATGCGCATTACGGCGGTTTTGTAGTCGTTCTCGAATCCCCAAACGCCTTGTCCGTATGTTGTAAAATAACCGTTTACGTGTGTTTTTGATACGACAGCCATGTTGCACTCAACGCCGCCGGTTATATCGACAATGCCGCGTCCGTTTCTGTCCGCGCCTGTCGTGAGCCGCTCATACTGTTCTTCGCTCATGGGAGTTACTTTTCTGAAGCCGTTAAAAATACCGTTTGTCTTTCTGTCATTTCTCCAACCGGTGTTTATTACTCCATGGTCGGTAATCGCGAGAATATCATATCCGGCATCGTAATAAGCCTGCACCATATCGCTTAATGTGACATCGCCATCGGATGCGGTTGTGTGCGCGTGAAGATTTGCCTTGTAAGTATCGTATGTCGACCAGTCGACCGATTCATACGGACTCACTATCGTATAGTCCTTCTCGATATCGGCTGCCGCCGCAGCACATGCGACGGATGAAATGAGTGCCGTCGAAGCGAGAATTGCACCTGCTGTTTTTCTGAATGAAAATTTCATTTTTACCATTCTCCCGTCTTTTCCGACAAATATGTTGTCGGCTGATACTATGTGCTTGTAATAATGAAAAGAAGTTTAAACTGAGTTTATCACATAAAAACGTATTTGTCAAACCCATATCGGCACGTTTGCGCCCCGCAACAAAAGAAAACAACCCGAAAACACGCATGCTGTGCAGACAAATTTCACTTTATTATTGAAAGGTCTGTTTTTTTGAACTCTTGCAAAGGTAAAAGAAACATGATACAATGATTAAGCTGACGTGGGTCGAACCCATGCCGCCCGTCAGCGTGCCTTCGCCGTTTTCTCTGTTATCATGCTTATAAAAACAATCAAAAAACAACCATAGTTTGCACTGTTATGTGCTTGTTGCTTTTACTGGCGATATCTGCCTCTGCTTTGGGGCTTCAGCATGTGACAATATATAACGGTTTGTATAACACCATTCAGGCAGGATTTTCAGAAAGCAAGGCAGGAACGGGTTCTTATGGCACCGTTAAAAATAAAATAGTTAAACAATGTTATGTTAGGCTGCAAGAAGGTAGTTATGATTCTGGCAAAGTATACAGT
>CAVKLD010000044.1:0-15222 GCA_963657065.1 bacterium | reverse complement strand
AAGTGCCGAAAAGGAACGCTGACGGGCGGCATGGGTTCGACTCCCGTCAGCTTAAGTTCGACCATGCGCGTCGGGTTTGCGGTGTAGTTCACAAGTACGGCGTTCGATGCGGAAGAATTCGGAATTACAATAACCTTGTTGTCATACGTTTCGATTTTGACCTGAAAAATACCGATTTCCCTTACTTTGCCCTCAACGCCGTCGATTGATATGTAATCGCCGAGTTTGAACGGTTTGAACACGAGCAGGATAAACCCGCCGGCGATATTCGCAAGGCTGCCCTGCAGCGCAAGACCCACCGCCAGACCGCACGAACCGACAACGGCGACGATTGAGCTCATCGGTATCCCCATAACGGCGAGTGCGGTCACGGCAATGACGCATTTCAGCACCGCGCCCGTGACGTTACAGGCAACCGAACGCGCGGACGGGTCGAGCCGTCCGAACGCCTTCGATTTGCTAAATTTCTTGATAAGAATATTTGTAAGTTTGAACCCGACAAGCAGTATAATTACGGCGGCGACAAGCCGACCGCCGTACTTAACGGCGTAATCTTCAAGCGTATCGGCGAGTTTTTCAAGGAATTTATTCGCCTGCTGCGCAGATTCCTCGATGTTCTGCGCGGCTTCCGACACTGTCTTCGAAAAATCCTCATCCATAGTCTTTACCTGTTTTCCCCGATAAAGCGCAGTGCGCCCGTGGGACACGCTTCAACGCATTTGCGGCAGCCGGCGCAGTCCTTCACCGCTTCGGGAGTATTAAATTCCGGACGAATAACCGTATCAAAACCGCGTCCGACAAGTCCCAAAAGACCCTTGCCGATATCGTCGCACACACGCACGCAGGCATTGCAGAGAATACACTTGTTCTGATTGCGTTCTATGCACACAAGGCGGCGTTCTTTGAACCCGCAGTGGTATTCACCGGTGAATTTGCGGCAATCTGTATTATATTCGTCCGCGTACTTAATCAGGCGGCAGTTTCCGTATTCGTGACAGCCGCAGTCAAGGCAGCGTTTTGCTTCGCGGATCGCTTCGTCCTCGGTGAAGCCGAGATTTATCTCTTTGAAATCATTTCTGCGCTCCGACGGTTCGCGGCACGGCATGACGGCTCTCTGCTCTTTTTTCACATCGGCGAACATCTCCGTCGTAACGCGCCGCTCCGACAATACGGGAGTTTTATACGGCACTTCGATACCGCAAAGGTACGCGTCGATGTATTTTGCCGCGCTGTTCGCTTCAGCTATCGCGTCGATGGCAACGGACGCTCCGTTGTTGGAAGTATCGCCGGCGGCGAAAACACCGTCAATCGAAGTGGCGAAAGTGCGGGCGTCGGCTTCGAGAGTACCCCATTTGGTTGTCGGGAGCAGCTCAAACCCGGACGGGTCGTTTTTCTGTCCCGCCGCAATAATGACGGAATCAAGCGGAAGAATTTCCGTTTCGCCCTCTATCGGCACCGGAGCGCGGCGGCCTCTCGCGTCGGGTTCGCCAAGACGCATTTTTTGCAGAACAACACCGTTCACGCATCCGTTTTCGCCTGTTATTTCCAACGGATTCGAGAGGAATTTGAATACAACTCCCTCTTCCTCAGCTTCTTTTATTTCGATATCTTCTGCCGGCATTTCGTTGCGCGTGCGTCTGTATATAATGTAAACGTTCTCCGCGCCAAGACGGACAGCCGTACGGCACGCGTCCATCGCGGTGTTGCCGCCGCCGACCACCGCGCAGTTTTTACCTGTTGCGGGAGTATTGCCGAGAGCGACTTCGCGCAAAAAGTCAATACCGCCGAACACACCGTCAAGTTCCTCACCCTTGCAGCGCAGCGAAGTACTCTTCCACGCGCCGTTTGCGACAAGCACAGCATCGTGCTTTTTGCGGATATCCTCGAACAGTATATTTTTTCCGACCTCAACGCCGCCGCAAAATTCAATGCCAAGCGCAAAAATCGATGCAATTTCATCGTCGAGCACCTTTTTCGGCAGACGGTATTCGGGAATGCCGTAGCGCAGCATTCCGCCGGTTTTTTCCATTTTATCGTAAACCGTCACTTTGTGTCCGAGCAGCGCCAGACGGTACGCGGCGGTAAGACCTGCGGGACCCGCGCCTATTATACCGACGCTCTTGCCCGTGGGGGCGTGCTTCTCGCCGTCGGTGCATACGCCGTCCGCCATCGCTCTGTCGGCGGCGAACGCTTTCAAAAATGCGATGGATATCGCTTCGTCCGCGTTTTTGCGGCGGCATGCCGTTTCGCACGGATGCGGACAAACGCGTCCTATTGATGCCGGAAGCGGCACTTTTTCTTTCACAGTACGTGTAGCGGCGGCAAAGTCGCCGTCGGCTATCTCGGCGACATATTTTTGGCAATCCGTTCCGGCGGGGCAATTGAGCGTGCACGGACCTTTGCAGTCGGCGTCGTGATCGCCCATGAGCAGCTCCAGCGCCAGACGGCGCGCCTTGACGCATTTCTCGCTGTCGGTATGTATCACTGCGTTTTCGGACACTTTTGCGGAACAAGCGCGGAGCAGCTTCGGATAACCCTCCTGCTCGACCACGCACACGCCGCACGCACCGTAGGGCGAAAGATCTTTGAGATAGCAGAGATTCGGAATTTCAATACCGTTTTGAGCGGCGGCATTGAGCACCGTTTCGCCGGCGCGCGCCGTTATCTCTTTTCCGTCAATAGTCATTTTTACAGTATCTGACATCTTTTTTCCTCCCTCAGCGTATCTCGACCGCGCCGAAACGGCAGACGTCAACGCAGTTGCCGCATTTGATGCATTTTTCCGTGTCAATCACATGAGCGTTTTTAACTTCGCCGCTTATCGCGCCGACAGGACATTTCTTTGCGCAGAGCGTACAGCCGCGGCATCTGTCGGCAGCTATGACGTACTTCCGCAGCGCGGCGCACTCGCCCGAGGGACACCTTTTTTCTTTAATATGCGCTTCATATTCGTTTCTGAAATAGCGCAGAGTTGTGAGCACGGGATTCGGCGCAGTCTGACCGAGTCCGCACAGCGCACCCGATTTGATGCCTTCGCAAAGTTCCTCGAGCTTTTCGATGTCGCCGTCCTCGCCGTTGCCCTCGGTTATACGCGTGAGTATTTCAAACATACGCGCAGTGCCTATGCGGCAGTGAACACACTTTCCGCAGCTTTCCTTTTTTGTAAAATCAAGGAAGAAACGCGCCATATTTACCATGCATGTGGATGAATCGGTAACGACCATGCCGCCCGAACCCATTATCGCGCCGGTTGCGGCAAGAGCCTTGTAATCTATCGGAGTGTCCAGCTTTTCGGCGGGTATGCAGCCGCCGGACGGACCGCCCATCTGCACGGCTTTAAATTCGCCGCCGTCGCGCACGCCGCCGCCTATATCAAATATAACGTCGCGGAGTGTGAGTCCCATCGGAATTTCCACAAGTCCGCCGCGCTTTATTTTGCCCGTAAGCGCGAAAACCTTTGTGCCCTTTGAGCCTTCCGTGCCGAGCGACGCAAACTTTGCGCCGCCTTTTTCTATAATGTAGCTGACGTTTGCGAACGTTTCGACGTTATTTATGTTAGACGGCTTGAAATTATACCCCGACTGCGCAGGGAAAGGCGGTTTGAGGCGGGGCATACCTCGCTTGCCTTCCAGGCTCTCGATAAGTGCGGTTTCTTCGCCGCAGACGAACGCGCCCGCGCCCGCTTTTATTCTGAACCGACATGAAAATGACGTTCCGAGAATGTTTTCGCCGACGAAATTCTGTTTTTCCGCGTCCGCTATCGCCTTTTTAAGACGCTCTATAGCAAGGGGATATTCGGCGCGGACATAGACAAAAGCATCTTTCGCGCCTATCGCGTAAGCGGCTATCAGCATGCCCTCGATGAGCATATGCGGATCGCTTTCTATTACGGCTCTGTCCATGAATGCGCCGGGGTCGCCCTCGTCGGCGTTGCAGATAAGATATTTTTCATCGCCTTCGGAATTACGCGCGGCGTTCCACTTAAACCACGTCGGGAAGCCTGCGCCGCCGCGTCCGGCAAGACCCGAAATTTTAATTTCCTCTATTACATCTTCGGGGGTCATTTCGGTAAGAGCTTTCTTGAGCGCACCGTAGCCGCCGACTTTTTTGTAATCCTCGATATTTTCGGGGTCGGTCACTCCGCAGTGACGCAGCGCGATGCGCGTCTGTTTCTCGAGAAAACCGCTGTCCTCCGATGAAATTTCAAGACGCTTTACAACTTCGGCGTTGCCCGTGGTTATAAACTCGGCAATCGCGGGCACGTCGTCCTTTGACACTCTGACAAGCCTTTTCAAAAGCGTTCCGCCGTCGTAAATATCAACGATAGGCTCGACAAAGCACATGCCGATACAACCTGTTATGCCGACCGAAAAGCCGTTTTCGGCAGCCGACGCACTAAGCGCGTCGTACACGGCGTGTGCGCCTGCGGCTATTCCGCAAGAGCCTTCGCCTACAACCGTTCTGATGCTCATATGCTTTCATTCTCCTTGATTTTTCTTATGATTTCAACCGCCGACACGGGCGTAAGCGAACCGTAGGTGTCTTCGTTTATCATCATGACGGGCGACAGCGAACAGCAGCCGAGACACGCGACGGTTTTAAGCGAAAACAACCCGTCGGACGTAGTTTCGCCGTCCTTGATGTTCAGTTCTCCGCAAACGGCTTTTTCGACGGAATCCGCGCCGTTGACGTGACACGCCGTACCTTTGCAAAGCATGATAAGATACTTGCCGACGGGAGTCAGCCGGAATTGAGTGTAAAACGTGGCGACGCCCATGACACGCGCCGGCGAAACGCCGACACGCCCGGCAACGGCGTACATGACATCGGTCGGCAGGTAGCCGTAAACCTCCTGCGCACGCTGCAGAATCGTTATAAGCGAACCGCTGTCGGTGCCGATTTCATCAAATATGCCGTCAAGAAGCGAAAGGTCGCTTTTTTTGCAGTCGGAACACATTCAGATCCTCTCCTAAATATATATTTTTTGTAATTGTAACATAACTTTCAAATAAAATCAACCGATAAGGCGCACCGAAGTACGGTTGACAACCGAACATAAAAGAAAGTATAATGACAGTGTGCGTGTGCGCGTTGCGCAGATTTTCCGCGCCGGACCCGACGCCGGCGAACACACCGACACGCATACCGTTTTTTTGCAAAAAAAAGAAAATCGAAGGAGGTCATGTATATAATGATTTATGATAAAAACTCCGAACGCAAGATGCTTGCGCTCAGAGTGGGACAGGTTACAGAGCACCTCGGAGAACGGATTTTTACCGATTCCGAGGACGCGGGCGACTTTCTGTTTCAGGACGGACAGCACGCGCCCGACGGGGCAGACGGGGGCGAATGGATTCCGTTCGGCAGAGATGACATGTGGGGATACCGCGAAGAATACTGCCGCTTCAAACAGACCGTAACCGTGCCGGAACGTTTTTCGGGCAAGCCCGTTGTATATAAGCTGACGCCGTATCCCGATTCCGGATGGAGAAACAGAGCGCAGCAGTTCATCATTTTCGTTAACGGCAAGCTGACTCAGGGAATAGACCCGTACCACACGTATGTTTACCTTACGCACTGCGCGAAAGGCGGCGAAACATTTGACATCGCGCTGAACGCCTACTGCGACGACTGGGAATTTCGCGGTAAAACGTCGCTTCGCGCCTCTCTTAAAGTCAAAGACGAAGAAGTAAACGCGCTGTATTATGACCTTACCGTGCCGCTGGAAACGGCAAACTGCTATTCTGCGGACGACATCGAGCATATCGACACGGTAAAGGCTCTCAACACCGCCGCTTCGATGGTTGAAATGTGCACGTGCGACGACAAGGCGTTTCACGACAGCGTAAAAGCGGCGCGTGAGTATCTCAAAGAAAATGTATACGGCAGAAAAACCGACGTCGTGACAAGCGCGATAGGTCACACCCACATTGACACGGCGTGGCTCTGGCGGCTGCGTCAGACAAGGGAAAAAGCGGCAAGAAGTTTCGGCAGCGTCGTAAATCTCATGCGCGAATACCCGGAATATAAATTTATGTCGTCGCAGGCGCAGCTTTACGACTACGTAAAGCACGACTACCCGGAGCTTTACGCCGAAATAAAGGAGCTTGTCAGGGAAAAACGCTGGGAACCCGAGGGCAGCATGTGGGTGGAAAGCGACACCAATGTCGTTTCGGGAGAATCGCTCGTAAGACAGTTTCTTGTCGGCAAACGCTTTTTCCGCGATGAATTCGGCGCCGACAACCGCATAATGTGGCTGCCCGATGTTTTCGGGTATTCCGGCGCACTGCCGCAGATAATCAAAAAAGCCGATATCGATTATTTCATGACGACAAAAATTTCATGGAACGAATTTAACAAATTCCCGTTCGACACGTTCATGTGGCGCGGAATTGACGGCACTCAAGTTCTTTCGCATTTTATTCCGACGCGCGGCTGCGGCGAAGACGGATTCCAAACAACCTACAACGGCGAGCTTGAACCGGATCAGGTGATAGGCGGCTGGCGGCGCTACTCGAACAAGGACCTCAACAAAAACGTGCTGTTTTCGTACGGCTGGGGCGACGGCGGCGGCGGACCTACGAGAGAAATGCTCGAAAAGGGGCGCAGAATGTCCGCAGGCGTCAACGGCTGTCCGACGGTAAAACAGGAGTTTGCGCGTGATTTCTTCGACAGACTGAACGAAGAAGTGAAAGACAGCACCCGTCTGCCGGTGTGGTCGGGCGAGTTGTATCTTGAGTACCACCGAGGCACGCTGACCTCACAGGCGCGCAACAAAAAGTACAACAGGAAAAGCGAATACCTCTATCAGGACGCGGAAACGCTCGGCGTGCTTGCAAAACTGCTTGCCGGCAAATCATATCCGTCCGAAAAACTGCTCGACGGATGGAAAACAATACTTCTCAATCAGTTCCACGACATCATCCCCGGCTCATCGATAGAAGCGGTGTATGAAGATTCAAAAGAACAGTACGAGCAGGCAGGCAGAGCGGGACGCGAAATGACCGCGGAAAGCATGAAAGCGATAGCCGGCAACATCCGGACGGAAGGCAGAACGATAACGGTATTCAACACGCTCGGCTTTGCGCGGACAGGCGTCGTCATCACGGATATCCCCGCCGACGGTGATTTTCACATCGCCGATAACGGCGGCAACTCGGCGCCGTCGCAAATAACACACTGCGGCAAACTCGCATTCCTCGCAAAAGATGTTCCGGCAAAAGGTTACAAAACATTCAGCGTAATTGCGGGCAAGGCGAAAACAGCCGGCAGTGCGGTAACAGCGGACGGCAGCACATTCGAAAACGGTTTCTACCGCGTCGTGTTCGACGAGAACAAAAACATTTCTGAATATTTCGACAAGTCCGCAAATCGCGCCGTCGCGCCGAAAAACGCCGTGCTCGGACGGCTCACCGCGTACGACGACAGACCGTACAACCATGAAGCGTGGGACATAAAATGCTACTACGACGAAAAGTCATGGGACATCGACAATGTCAAAAACGCGGAAATAATCGAATCGGGCGCGGTTCGCACGGTGATGAAAGTCGAAAGGGAGTTCAATCTTTCACACATCACGCAGTATTTCATCTTCTATCCGCACACAGCGAGGATAGACATTTTCCACGACATCGACTGGAAAGAAAAACGCGTTGCGCTGAAAGCCGACTACCCCGTCGACGTTAATGCGGTCAGCGCAACATTCGACATTCAGTTCGGCAACATAAAACGCGCCGCGCACGAAAATACGCTGTGGGACTTCGCGCAGTTTGAATCATGCGGTCACAAATGGGCGGATCTTTCGGACAACGGCTTCGGTTTTTCCGTGATGAACGACTGCAAATACGGTTGGACGGTCAAAAACGGTCACATCAGACCCACGCTTTTGCGCAGTGCAACTTCGCCGAACCATGCACAGGACAGGGAACGCCACACGTTCACATACGCAATGTACGCTCACAAAGGCGATGTAAGCACATCGGCGGCGGTCAGCGAAGCGTATGACCTCAACGTTCCGCTTACGGCGGTCGTTTCCGACGCGCACGGCGGTGCACTGCCGAGTGAATTTTCGCTGATAAACGCGGACAAATCGAACATCATAATCGAAACAGTCAAAAAAGCGGAGGACTCCGACGCGGTCATCGTCCGCATGTTTGAAACATGGAACCGCCGCACGGAAACAACCGTTTCGTTCGGACTCGACGCGGCATCGGCTGCGGAATGCAATCTCATGGAGGAGCACGACGAACCGCTCGCACCGAGCGGCGGCAAACTCACGCTTACATTCAAGCCGTTTGAGATAAAGACGCTGAAAATCAAATTCGCCGAATAACGGGCAACGGCGCGGCGGAACAAAAAAAATCCTTGACAACAGCCTGTTTAAATGTTATTATTTCTCTTGCCGCATACCAAGGGTGCTTTGTGCAGTAAAGGTGTAACCCTGCCCCGTGTAGCGAGACTTATAAAGGAGAAAAAATCCAATGTACGCAATTATCGAAACAGGCGGAAAGCAGTACAAGGTAGAAGCAAACGACGTTGTTTTTATCGAGAAGCTTGATGTTGAGAACGACAGCGAGGTTGTTTTTGACAAGGTCATTGCAGTTGCAGGCGACGACGGCATCAAAGTAGGCGCTCCCTATGTTGCGGGCGCAACCGTTACTGCCAAGGCGATTAAAAACGGCAAGGCAAAGAAGATTACCGTCATGACCTACAAGGCAAAGAAGAACGAGAAGAGAAAACTCGGTCACAGACAACCCTACACAAAAGTAGAGATCGTTTCTGTCAACGCATAAAATGATCAAGGCTAAATTCCGTATTCGCGGCGCAGATGCATCGTTCACCGTTTCGGGGCACTCGGGAAGTGCGCAAACGGGCAAGGACATCGTGTGCGCGGCAGTCTCCTCGGCGGCTTTTATGGCTGTAAACACCATTACCGAAATACTCGGCGTGGCGGTATCGGCGGAGACGGACGACGGATACATGAACGTGAGCTTCGTTAATTCCGAAGCCGCGGCGGATATCGTGAGGGGACTTAAACTCCATCTCGAACAGCTCTCGCTGCAATATCCGCAATTCGTAAAAGTAACAACGGAGGTGTAAGCAATGCTTAAGTTAAACATTCAGCTTTTCGCTCATAAAAAAGGTATGGGTTCTACCCGTAACGGCCGTGACTCCGAATCGAAAAGACTCGGCACAAAGAGAAGCGACGGTCAGTTTGTCAATGCAGGCACCATCATCGTTCGTCAGCGTGGAACTCACATTCACCCCGGCGTAAACGTTGGTAGAGGCAGCGACGATACGCTCTTCGCTCTCACAAGCGGCAAAGTTAAGTTTGAACGTTTGGGCAAAGACCGCAAAAAGGTCAGCGTATACGAAAACTGATTTATTTTCCAAAAAAAAGATTCCCGTGTCGGACTGCATTTTTGCGCCCGGCAGCGGGATTTTTTTTGATGTTTCCGGCACGTCCGCGCCGCCGAAACCGCTGCGGCGGCTTTTCTCGGCGAATTTCGATTTTTTAGTAGACAAAGGCACGTTCGCGGAGTATAATAGTTAATCGGTTCGGGTTTTTCGCGGATGCGGAGAATCACTGATAATTCAAGGGGACAAGGGTATGACAAAAAAAGGCTTTGACAACGACAAATATCTTGCGCTTCAATCAAAGTGCATAAAAGACAGGATAGCGAAATTCGGCGGCAAACTCTATCTTGAGTTCGGCGGCAAGCTGTTCGACGATTTTCACGCTTCGCGCGTACTTCCGGGGTTTCGTCCCGACAGCAAGATACGCATGCTCTATGAGCTTAAGGACGAAGCGGAGGTTGTTATAGTCATAAGTGCGGACGACATCGAGAAAAACAAGCGCAGAGGCGACCTCGGCATAACGTACGACATGGACAGTCTGCGACTCATCGACGCTTTCAGAGAATTCGGTCTTTATGTCGGCAGTGTATGCATCACGCACTTCAGAGAACAACCGGCGGCAGTTCAATTTCAAAAACGTCTTGAAAGCCTTGGTATGAAAGTGTATCGTCATTACATCATACCGGAGTATCCGACGAACATTCCTCTTATCGTCAGCGATGACGGCTACGGAAAAAACGATTTCATCGAAACGAACCGCTCGCTCGTTGTGATAACCGCGCCCGGTCCCGGAAGCGGCAAAATGGCAGTATGCCTTTCGCAGCTCTACCACGAGTACAAAAAAGGATGCATGGCAGGCTACGCAAAGTTTGAAACGTTCCCAATCTGGAACCTGCCGCTCAAGCACCCCGTGAATGTGGCTTACGAAGCGGCGACGGCTGACCTCAACGATGTAAATATGATTGACCCCTTCCACCTTGAAGCATACGGAGAAACGACGGTAAATTATAATCGCGATGTGGAAATTTTCCCTGTATTAAACGCGATGCTGTCAAAAATAGTCGGCAAATCCGTATACCGCTCCCCCACCGACATGGGCGTAAACATGGCGGGCAACTGCATTTTCGATGACGAAGCGGTTTGCTATGCGGCAAAGGAAGAGGTTATACGCAGATACTACGAGAGTGCATGCCTTGCAAGGCAGGGACTGTGCGAAAGCACGGTTGTACACAGAATAGAGCTTCTGATGAACCAGCTCGGAATCTCCGTTGAGGACAGAAAGTGCGTAAAAGCCGCGCTCGATAAGGCTGAACAGACGGGTGCGCCCGCCGCCGCCATCGAAACCGACTGCGGCGACGTAATAACGGGAAAGACTTCTCCTCTGCTCGGCGCATCATCGGCGATGCTCTTAAACGTACTCAAAAAACTCGGCGGCATTCCCGACGAGATTCCGCTCCTCTCCCCTGCCGTCATAGAGCCTATCCAGCGGCTGAAAATTGAGAATATGGGCAATCACAATCCGCGTCTGCATGTGGACGAAGTCCTCATTGCGCTGTCGATATGCGCCGCAACGAGTCCCGTTGCGAAACGCGCTCTCGAACAGCTGCCGAAGTTGAGAGGAACGCAGGCACACTCATCCGTAATGCTTGCCACCGTCGACTCGCAGACTTTTAAAAAGCTCGGCGTAGACATGACAAACGAGCCGAAAAGCCAGACAAAAAAACTTTACCACAAATAATCACAAATTCACAAATAAAAGAAAACAACCGCTTCGGAACGCAACCCGACCGAGGCGGTTTTTCCATGTAAAAATACGGTTTCGGAAAATTTCCTTACTTTTCCGATGCGGCGGACGGATTCATAAAAACACTCTCAAGAATCCCGATTTCCGAATCCGAAACGGCAAAAGTCAAGTCCTCGCCCGTTTCGGGATGACTGAATCCCAACCGGCGGCAGAATAAAGCAAGTTTCTTTTCGCCGCCGCCGGCACCGTACTTTTTATCTCCGACAAGCGGCATCCGTCTGGACGCAAACTGGACGCGTATCTGGTGAGTGCGTCCGGTTTTCGGAAAAACGCGGACGACGGAAACATCTCCCGATTCGGTTTTTACCGTTTTTACCGTTTCGTATTCAAGCAACGCTTTTCTCACGCCGGAGCGTTCACGCCGCACCGTAAACGATTTGTTTTTAGCGGAATCGTGGTACAGAAAATCCTCATATTCGCCGACCTCGGGCGACGGGACACCGTGAACGAGCGCGATATATTCTTTACGGAAATTTCCGTCCGCAATATCACGCGACAGCACCGCAGCGGCGCGTTTCGACTTCGCGTATACCATGAGTCCCGACGTCGCCGCATCAAGACGGTGGACGGGATATATCGCGCAGTTCATCTGCGCTTTAAGAATATCCGGAGCGCCGCGCCCGTCGGGCATAAACTGTGAGGAAACACCCGACGGCTTGATTATCACCGCAATATCATCATCCGAATATACAACTTTCATAACACCGCTCCTTTTTTATCATTTTAATATAACACCTCGCCAAAATCAATGAAAACTTAAGCCGACGGAAAATTAACAGGCAAATCATTATAGAAATGTGGTGTAAATGTTAATATTTTGTTCACATTTAAAAATACGCTTGCAAATCCGCATTAAGGATGTTATCATATCAGCATAGATACCTTAGGTTTTTGTATCTTAATATTATCGGAAAGAGGTGCAAATTATGGATGATAACAGTGTCCGCTACGACCCGGTTCCGGACGAAACAAGACAGGACATCATTGCAGGTATAGGTGAGAAAAAAGATGTTGTTAAGACTGCATCTACGTTCCTTCAGGATTTTTCTCAGTGGGTGGTTGAATTTATCGAAACCATCAAGGCGTTTTTTGAAAGCCTTAAGAGTGCAAAGGGTTAATTTTTATCTTCACAAATAAACATCATATGTTTTTTGAAATAATGTCAGGGAGGTGAAACGAGCATGGAAAACACCACAAGCAACTCAAGCCCCTACGGCGAGTATGACGGAGTCGTTGAAACCATCAAGAAGTTCACGGAGTTTATCACGAACCTTATCAAAAAGATAATGGAGTTCTTCAACAGCTTCATCAAAAAGGACGACGGCACGGATACAACAACAACCGAAGCAGCGGAATAATCACCGTCGGGTGAGGCTGCCTTCAATGCATAGTCGTTTACAACGAATGTACAGAGTGCAAGAAAGAGCCGACGGTTTTCCGTCGGTATTTTCTTTCGGCGCGGTACGGTGCATGCAAGAGCCGACAGTCAATGCGTTTTCGGCAAATTTAACAAAATTCATTAAAAAGTATGAACAAAATTAAAAAAGCCTGAAAAACTATTGCGTTGGCAGCTTACTTATGGTATCATTAAACTGCACTTAAGGGTGCAATCATAATTGCGAGGTGAAACAAATGTTTAAAAATCTTTCGTCAACGAATATCGACGCAAACCACGACTACGGTTACATCCAGGTTTTCATCGATTATCTCAAGGAAATCATCGAGATTCTCAAAGATCTTTTCAGCGGTCTTACAAAGAAAGAAGAAGCTGCGCCTTCATCGGAAGCTCAAGGCTGATTTAGGTTCTCCGTGCAAAACTTTAAACAACAGATCTGTATAAAAAACACCCTCTGCGGTGTTTTTTTTCGCGTTTGCGCGGCTTACAATCGGCGAGAGTCAATACAAAAACGGAGAAAAGTGCCAAAAAAAGGACACTGACGGGCGGCATGAGTTCGATTAAGGCTTGCCCGAAAGCGTACGAAGGTACTCCGAGGGTGAGGTTGGTTCAGAGCAAAAAAGCACAGAAATTAAAAGCAAAAGTGCTTAATTATCTGCACTTTTGTTTTTTTGCTTGTATTTTGTTCATTTTTTGCAGACTGTTGTCTGATGATTTTGCTTTTTTGCGGTCTGGACTTTTTTACATCCCCGATTATTTTTTTGCAAATTTTTGTCCGTTAAATACTCCGTTGTAGTAGTATGCAAGGTATCTCGACATGCGCTGCGTATCCTCCGCGCACTCGCTTTTCAGCCAGTTCATTATTATCGCCGTCGTGCCGCCGCTCACGAATGTAAACGAACGCTTGAACACCGGTTTCAGCTCCTCCGGCAGCTTGTTCGGTATCTCGTTGAGAATGGTGTGGAAAAATACCTTGCCAAAGCTCATATGTATGGAGTTTGTACTGTTCTGATTAAAAATGAATTTGTATAATTCCTTGTTTTCCTTGACACTTTTAAGATAAAAGTAACAAATGTTCTGAAAATCGTCGATCTCGAGGTCGGCGATATTTTCTTTTTGAGCAAGAACCGACACGGCATAATTGATTATCTCGCGCTGTTTTTCGAAAAATTCCTTAATAATTTTCTGATGCAGGTCATATATATCGGTGTAGTAAGCGTAAAAAGTGGAGCGGTTGACATCCGCCGTTTCGCATATTTCCTTTATCGTTATCTTGTTGAGCGGTTTTGTCTTCATCAGTTCATAAAGGCTTTCGCGTATCATTTTTTTGCTGTATGATGCGCGTCTGTCCTCGCGCTTTTTTTCCATTTTCCGCACCTCTCATCGTTTTTGCTGTCAGATTCGGACACACAATGTGTTTAATCCGACACGGTGTTTGTTGTGCTTCAATTATATATCCCTGTGGCTTAAAAGTCAATACGCTGTGTGCGGCTTGCAGTTTGGTTTACAGTTTGCTCGGTTCGGTCTGAACGGGCGGGAGCAGTTCATGGAGCGTGTTTATGAACAACTCAAACTGCGGCGTGACGGCTTTGCCTTTGAGGTAGGCGAGCTGACTCCACTGCTGCATGTTGCAGTCGGAAACGTTAATTTTGCATAATTTCCCGCTTTTGATATGTTCGCGTGCGGCAAAAACCGGCAGCATCGTCACGTAGTCGGCTTGTTCGGCGAGGTTAAGCATCGCCTCGGTGCTTGAAATTTCCATTGTCGGCACGGCATAAAGATTGCGTTTTGCAAGCTCGTCGTCAAAGAGATAGCGGTAGCCTTCGCCCTGCGGCATCAGCATCAGTTTGCAGTCTATAAGCTCTTCAAACTGCACGCTTTTGCGCTTTGAGAGAGGGTGATCGGGGGACGCAACGAAAATGATTGGCTCAATTTCTTCTCTCACGCGCACCCACTCCTTGCGCGGCACTTTGTAGTCGAGCATGTAGCACAGGTCAAGCTCGTTTGCGCGGATTTTCGCTTCGATTTCACGCGCAGAACCGACGTACACTTTAAGACTGATGTTCGGATAGCGGCGGTTGAATTCGGGGAAAATGTCGATAAAACAGGCATAAAGTATCGAATCGACAATGCCGAAACGGATAGTCCCTTTCATCTCGCTCAAGTCGCATGCGAAATTTTCGGCGCGTTCCATCGCCTCAATGACGTTTCCGGCGTATTCGATGAAGTTTGCGCCGTACTGAGTCAGTTTTATATTTTTGCCTATTCTGTCAAAAAGCGGAAGCCCCAGCTCCGTTTCCAGCTGCTGCATCTGCACCGTCACTGCCGATTGTGAGTAACCGAGTTCCGCTGCGGCTTTCGTAAAATTGTTGAGTTCAGCGACTTTTATAAATGTTCGCAGATTCCTGATGTCCATTAAAACACCTCCGTAACATGTCTTTTCCGTTCCGCTGCGAAACGGCACCGCTCAACATTTTACAGTAAAGCTGTTGATTTGTCAAATTTTCGGGCATCACCGCCAAAACAAAAAAAGTTCTTAAGATTTTGTAATAATTATAGAAAATTATGCGCAAGTGTGATATAATTAGCTTTAACCGACGGGCGGCATGTGTTCAACTCCCGTCAGCTTAAGCTGACGGGAGTTGAACCCGTGTCGGTTTTGACA
>CAVKLD010000043.1:0-15290 GCA_963657065.1 bacterium | reverse complement strand
AGATGGAGCATGCGCTATTTCAAAAACGACCCTATAGGATACGTCGACGCACCGCTCAACTCCGCCGAACTTCTTGCCTATCTCAAGGTTACTATGCACGTGACCGGTGAAAAAGGACTGTGGCAAAAAACATACGACAAACTCATTGCCGACGGTTACGCCGACTTCGGCGTCAAACATGCCGAAAGGTTTTTTCAGGGCGCCATGCGTGAAGGCGTTTCGCCGGAAGAAGACCTGATGTACGGCGACAATATGCTCGCGCTCATGACATACTGGATGCTGTGTACGCTTGAAAAGGACGAAGCACTTCTCGAAAAATACCGCAACGCGTTCAAGACGTGGAGCGCAATGGTTCTGCGTGAACATACACCCGGATACGATTTTATGTTTATGCTCTCCGTTCCGGATATCGAAATAGACATTGAAAAAGACGCAAAATGGTTCACTCACTTTGAATGCAACCGCCTTACGGCGTCCGTAACAACCGACAGACACGATGTCGCGCTTAAACTCGGTCGCAATCGCGAAGAAAAAAAATTCTGCGAAATTTCGGCTCTTCTTCCTCCGAATGAACGTTTCATCTCAAAATTCGACCGCAATCCGTACGCCTTCGAACCGAACTCTGACAAGGGCAGAACCATCGAAAGCTGCTATATCTATACTTATGCTTACTGGATAGGCAGGTACTTCGGCATAATCGAAGAGGAGGAACAACCGGAATGAAACTCGCAACGGTAAAAAATTCATCGCCGAATGATATAAAAACGGCAATCGACGCATTGGATAGAAACGAAAAATTAAAAGTTAACGGCTTGTACGCGGCGGACATCGAAGAGTTAAAAAACAACTCACCGAAACTGTATGACCGCGTTGCGGATTTTATAAAGAACGGAAGATGGTGTCCGTTCGTCGGGACTTATTCGAACAATGCGGAACTGTCCCCTACCGCCCTGATAAAAAGCTGTCTGTATTCCGTACTGTATTTCAAAACGAATTTCGACAAAGAATACCGTGTTTTTCACGGAAATAAAATATATAACGGCTGTCTCCCGCAGATTATTTATTCGTCGCTTTTTGACGCGGCATTTCTCGACAGCGAAACGCAGACACGGTGGTTTTGCGGCGAAGACGGGCACAGAACACTTTCCGTACATGCGGAAACCGTATCCGCCGGCGACTGTACCGACGGCGAATTTATAACATGCGAAGAATACGCACAGCAGCTTTTTTCAACGGAAATGAATCTCGAAACACTTATGCTCCCATCGGAATACACAGCACCCGACGATGTCGAACGGGAGCTTCTCAACGCGGAGTGTCATTCCGTCATTTCCGAGAATGAACGCACCGCCGACATCAGACAAGCGTGGATAAAATATCTGACAGGCGACAAAAATGACGCGCTCACCGCCGCAGCAAAAATATCCGACGGAAAAACCGCAGATATATCGTCGGTCTTCAAAGTTTCGGAAAAATCCGTGGTGATTTCCGAAGCAAAATACGCCGAGGACGGCTCAGGCGACGTACTTTTAAGAGTCCGCGAAACGTCGGGAAAAGAAAAAAGCGCATATATCATGTGCGACAGACTTAACGCGGGATTCCGCTTCGAAATCATGCCGTATGAAATTCAAACTTTCCGCATAAAAGGCGACGGTACGGGCAATGTTACGGAGATTTATATTTGCGAATAAGAGTTTTTGCAAAAAAAGACTTGACAAATCTGTCTATAGGCTATAGACTATAAATGTCGATAGCCTGTAGACAGTTTTTTTTTCGGAGGATTGAACATGAACACCGCAAAGCTCGGAAAAATAGATGCAATGTTTGCCGATTTAATTTGGGATAACGCCCCGATAACAACCGGCGAACTTGTAAAAAAATGCAATGCTGTACTCTCGTGGAAAAGAACCACCGTTTACACCGCACTGAAAAAATTCTGCGACAACGGAATTTTCAAAACTGAAAACGGCACGGTAACGGTACTCATTACACGTGATGAACTTCACTCCATGCAGAGCACAAGATTTGTGAATGAAGTTTTTAATGGTTCGCTGCCGTCGTTCATAGCATCGTTTGCAAACGGCAGAAAACTGCGTCCCGACGAAATCGCGAAAATTCAAAAAATGATAGATGAAGCAAAGGAGCAATCGTGATGACAGATTTTGCATCTGATATTTTCAGCAAACTTATATCCGCGAATATATCAGCGTCGGTCGCCGTAATTGCAATTATGTTGCTTCGTTTTATATTCCGTAAAGTTCCAAAATCTGTTGTTTGCGTCTTATGGGCGGTTGCGGCTGTCAGGATGGTTCTCCCTTTCTCGATAAAAAGCTCATTCGGTCTTTTACCGTCCGAAAGAAATACGGTTTCCGCAGTAAACGCACTTTCACACGATATAACATCATTTTCACCGTCATTTTCTCACTCGGCAGCAACCGGCACAAGCACGGCGCAGCAGATAAGTACGAATGCAGTTTCTCTTGCCGGCATAACGGTGTGCGTATGGCTTGCCGGAATGATATTTTTGCTGATTTTTGCGCTTGTAAAATTTCTAAAGCTGAAGAAGTCCGTAAAAATGAGCATAAACGATGCGGACAACGTCTATCTCTGCGATTCCGTTGATTCACCCTTTATTCTCGGCATGCTTAAACCGAAAATCTATCTTCCGTCCGACATCGGCGAAAATGAAAAACAGTTCATCCTTGCTCACGAGCAGGCGCACCTGACACGGCGCGACCACATCTTCAAACCGCTGGCGTGGCTCATTTTATCCGCCTATTGGTTCAACCCGTTGTGTGCAGCAGCATATTTTCTTTACAACCGAGATATTGAATCGGCATGTGATGAGAAAGTCATAAAGCCGCTGTCTTTCTGCGGCAGGCAAGATTATTCAAACACGCTGCTGACATTAGGCGCACGAAACGGAGCTGCAAAAATATACCCGCTTGCGTTTGGTGAAGTGGGAATAAAATCGAGAATCAAGCACATACTAAACTACAAAAAACCTGCTTTTTGGGTAATGCTAACGTTTGCCCTCGTTTTATGCGCTGTTACTCCGGTTCTTTTCAGTGCAAAAAAGAACGAGCCGATACTCAAATCGACCGACATCGTAACTATAGAAAACACGATATTCGAATGCAGCGCAGCCGAACTTGATTCGGTGTTTATCGGTGATACCGACGGTGAATTTACAATTTCATTCACACTCAAATGGGATAAAAACACGGGTGCAAACGAAACAAAACTTGAACATTGCACTCTTACACGAGTGACAACGGATTCAAACGGCTCGACGGTTGCCTCACTTATATCCGACGAAAACGAAGAACAGAAAATAAAAACGAGCGCATCTCCGTTTCAAACGACTTACACTTATACCTTGCCCGCAAGTGCCGCCGAAAGCGGAAAGTATGTTTTTACGCAAAGTTTCTCCCGAAACGGCAATGACGGGAACTTGAAACTTGAATACTCAACAGCACAAGCTAATGAACCGAATACATCTTCTTCTCCTTCCGGCAAAACATCCGCTTCTTTCAAGAACCACACCGAAAAAGCAAAATCCGTGACATACGTATGTTACTACGGTGGAAATCGCAATTTTGCAGAATCGTCGTCACTGGAACTTAACAACGATATGACGTTTACGTTGACATTCGGTGCACTTTCAAGCTATATCGCATACGGAATATATGAGTATACCCAAAGCGGAATCAAATGCACCGAAACGAAGGGAATCAATCCGATGTCGGAGAACGCATTAGAATACTGCTTCAAAATAACAAACGACAGTCAGCTTACCTATGACGCAGATATTTCTTCTCCGCTTGCAGTATATACTGCAAAAGGATTGATTCAGCTTGAAGACGGTGCTGTTTTCAATGAAACACACTAAACTTTTCGTAATTTGCAATACAACAATAAAAAAATCCCGAAAGAAACGGCTGCAAAAAACCGAGTTTTTTGCAGCCGTTTCTCAGGATTCACACACATATTATGAATTTATAATACACGACAATTTCCTAAATATTACACCGTTGTAATATTTGACCCCGTAAATGTAATTTTCATCCGAATACCCGCCGCTTATTTTCGGCAACTCGGAAAAAAACGCTCCGCACCGCACACATCTGTACGGCACGGAGAAAGAAGGTATATCGCGGACAAAACGAATCGGCAGAATCCGACAAACGCGATACGTGATTTATTATTTCGCCATAAGTCCTTCGGCAACGCACCACGCATGGAAAGCCTTCAAACTCTCCATACGAGCGGCGGAAAGATGCTGTCCGTTGCGGTTGCGCGGCTGCATGCCGTTAACGCCCTGAAGATTCACAAGATATTTTGCGGAACAGTTAAAATCGGCGTCAATAGCACAATCCAAGAGTATTATTTCCCTGAAACGTTTCTCCGCAAGATTCATATCTCCGCTCGTAAATGCTTCGAAGAACCTTTGGAAAAATGCACCGCCACATGACGTGGGCGTTGCCATTACTCCCCTTGCGCCGAGCTTGAACGCTTCAAAAAGAAACGGCATATTAGCCTGAATGATGCAAGAATCGCCCTTGTTTTCAATTTTTGACTTAATGCCGTCATATGTGCATGTTGTATCCTTTATGCCGTAAATGCCACACTCCCTAACGAGTCTGCCGTAGCATTCGCCCGAAATATGGCAAGGCTGCAAACCGGGAAATTCATACATAAACACGGGCAGCGAAGTATATTGTTTAAGTTCGCCTATATAACTCACAAGCCTGTCCGGGTCGTTGCCGAATCCTTTTGTGGTAAACACAATGCCGTCAACGCCTGTCGCTTCCATACGCTTGACTTCTTCGACCTGCGCAAACCATGACGGTTCCATGTTCGCCGTTGCAACAACAGTCGTCGCGCCCTTATGTTTCACCGTAAGCTCGGCAAGTTTTATTCTCTCTTCAAGCGTGAGAGCAGCCATTTCGGAGCTGCCGCAAACAGCAAAGAGATGAGCAACGCCTTGCGACGACTGCCAATCGGCATATTCCTCATATGCGTCGTAATCAACGCCCATGTCCTCTTTGAACGGCGTGAGCATAAGTGAAAAAATACCCGTGTAATCTTCCGTAAGTTTACTCATTTGATGTAATCGGCAGAGTTATCAAAGAACAGTAACCGTGCCGTCCTCCTCGACCTTGATTTTATCGCCCGTCTTAACAGCGGCAAGGAACTCCTCACCAAGGCTGTCGACAGTGGGCATCGGATGATCCGTCCACACGTCCGAAAGAATCGCGCCTGCGGCGGCAAGCGAATCTATCGGGTGCGAAAACAGCAGACACGCCGGGTTTCTGCCCATGGCGGTTGCGCAGTAGAGGACCATTCCGCCCGTTGTGGAGCCGATGGTTTGAGACAAACAGAGAGCCTTTCCCGCCATAGGTTTATTGTAGATATCACTGTTGTTCTGATCCCCGCATTTCGCTTCCTTGTCGCCGAACATAAGGCTGTGCTGAAAGCTGGCGAGAGTATTGAATCCGTCGTGAGAAACAAGAGCCTCTGCGATGCATGTGCCCGGCACAACCACTCTGCCTTTGAAAGTTTTCATTACATTACGACTCCTTTCGTAATATATTTAAGAATTTCATCGCTTGTGTAATAACGGGATGAAGTATACGTTCTCAATTTGTTTGAATTTGTAATTACCGGTTTTTTACCGCAAAGAGGGTTGTTCATGTACATGAGCGGACAAATATAACTCAACACAACCCCGGTGGCTTTCAGCCTGGCGGCATATGAAGTCTTGTTGAATTTCTCGATAACGGCAGGAGCGGTAGTAAATACCGTAGGGATCGCAACCTTCGTTCTTCCCTCCGCTTCAAGTCCGCGCTCCACGTTCTCGGTCCACTCGACAAGCTGGTTGTAGGTAAGATGCGGACATCCGACGAAACAAAGTTTCGGTTTTGCGTCTTTATCTTTCCAGATAACGGGATAGTTCTTTTTGACCCTGTCAAGCTCTTCGTCATCGATAACATATGTTTTTGCGCCGTCCGCAATCAGCTTTTCGCCGCATTCGACAGCTTCGGGCGTAAGTCCGTCAATGTGATAAAGTCCGACCGCTCCGTTTGAAGCCGTTGCCGCACCGAAATCCTTAAGATACCCTTTCACGCCGTCGTTCAGTTCGTTTCCGAGCCACTTGTCAAGTCCTTTTACATACGGAACATCTTCCATGACCTTCATACCGATGGCTGAACCGAGAATCTGCGCTTCCGGCTTTGCCGAAGTTTTGACCTCAACCACCCATGTTGCTTTTCTGCCTTCATCGGTCAGAAGTCCGAAGTAAGGAACAAAACCGACGATTGAGCCGAAAAGCTCAATAATGCCTGAATTGCGGTTGCAGCGCGCACCGAGCACGGAGTTTGCATAAACAACCGCGCTTGATTCCGCCCATGAGAGAATCTCGCCCTTTGCGGGCGTATTGCCGACCTCGTCAAGATAGCATGCACATGTATAGGCACTGTCGCTCACAATGCCGAGTTTTGACAACTGCGCATCGTAGGTATCCTGCGCATTGTACATAAATTTCTTAAATACAAGCTTTTCAATAGGACTTGCGGGAACTTTTTTATCCAGCGGCTTTGGGTCAACGGAAAACTGCTGACCGGAAATGCACTTTTCATCAATAAGTTTGTCCATAAGGTCATAAACGGGCTTCATAACACCAAGACCGAAACTTGTGACAAGATGTCCCATTTTGCTTGTTACCGGCACCATTTTTTCCGCGCCAAACGTTTCGCCGTACATGACAAGAGTTTTCATAACCTTTGCCATAGCAGCACCCTTTGAGCCGTCAAGAATTGACTGCTGCTCGGCAGTAAGCTCCATCTTATAAGGCATGAAATCAATCCTTTCATTATATAAGTAATTTAACAATCGCTAACTTTAATTATAGCAAATCGCACGGCAATTGCAATATATTTTTTTTATCCGAAAACGGTACATTCACTATACGTGCGCAAATTCGAAAAATTGCGCCGAAAAAAAGACAGCTCACCGAAATTTTTTCGGTTAAAGCTGTCTGTTTTTTCTTGTTTTTATTCCGATACGGAATCCGAAAAATCCACAATGGAAATATTCATATCCACTGCGCCGTCTATGCCGTCCACGGTTCCCGATTTTGAGTATTGCCACATCTTGTAATTGTAATAAAACGACGGCGATTCGTTGTATTCCGCAAGCCAGAATCCGATATCTTTCACGAGCGTAAGGTCATAACTGAAATATCCCGTTTCCCTGCTGAAATATATAACGGGTATGTAACCCGCCTGCGAAACAGTTTCGCAAAAGGCTTTTGCGCACAGCGTAATACTCTCGCTTGTCATGTCGCTTGTCCGCGCTTCATCGTTTTGTACAAACTCCCAGTCGAATGCTATGGGGTAATCGAGCGGATAATCCTTTACGGCATCGAGCACAAAATTCGCTTCTTCCGTCGCTTCCGTTTCGTTGAGCGCCTGCGAAAAGAAATACACCCCGACTTTCAGTCCGGCTTTTTTTGCGCCATCGTAATTTTTGTGAAAATTCGCGTCTTCGCCTATTGTCCCGTTCTCACCGTACCCCCGATAACCGACGCGCAGCATGACGAAATCTATACCGTCATTTTTGACGGCTTCCCAATCGACGTCGCCCTGAAACACGGACACATCGACACCGGTATAAATCGAAACGGCGGTGTCACTGTATGTCACTCTGCCGCGTTCGTCACGTGAAAAATATTCGGGGGACAAAACGCTTTTTTCAACATCTGTGTGATTCGGGATAACTCTGCCGTTCACATCGGTAACACGCAGTTCGGTTGTTTCATTTCCCGAATGAAAACGCAAACCGAATTCAAATGCCGCGAACGCGGCAGCCGTACTGACGGCAAAGCACAATGTAAGGATTACTATAATTTTAACATATTTCATAACGTAATTTTCGGCTGTTCATCCTCAGGTTGTTTCTTTTTTAATTCGTCAAGGTCGTAAGGCGTCGTCTGATATACAAAGTAATTCAGCCAATTGCAGTAGAGCAGATTAGCATGCGCACGCCAACGAACAATCGGATATTTTTCCGGGTCGTCGCCGGGAAAATAGTTTTCCGGGACTTTAATGTCAAGTCCCTTTGCCTTATCACGCAGGTATTCGTCACGAAGCGTTTCGGAATCGTATTCCGAATGTCCCGTTATAAACACCTGTCTTCCCCTTTCGGTCATAACGGCATAAACCCCCGCATCGGGCGACGATGCCAGAATACGCAAATCCGGCACCTTTTCTATATCCTCACGCCTGCACTCGGTGTATCGTGAATGCGGAACGTAAAAAGTATCATCAAACCCTCTGAAAAGAATCGAACGCTTATACTCCACCGTATGCTCAAAAACTCCGAACATCTTTTCGGGCAGTTCGTATTTGGGCACGCCGTAATGATAATACAACCCTGCCTGCGCCGCCCAGCATATGTGAAAAGTACTGTGGACGTGAGTTTTGCTCCATTCCATTATTTCGCACAGCTCGTCCCAGTAATCCACCTGCTCAAACTCAAGCATCTCAACCGGTGCGCCGGTAATCACCATTCCGTCAAAATACAATTCGCGGATATCATCAAACGTTTTATAAAAAGCAAAAAGGTGCTCCTCAGAAATATGCGTCGGCATATGCGTGGCAGTCCTGATGAATTCAAGTTCTATCTGCAGCGGCGTATTGCCGAGGATACGCGAAAGTTGCGTTTCGGTGGTTATTTTCTTCGGCATGAGATTGAGAATGAGTATTTTCAGAGGACGGATATCCTGTGTAATAGCACGAGTTTCGGTCATGACAAAGATATTTTCTTCGTTTAGAACCTTAACCGCGGGCAGCTCATTCGGAATTTTTATAGGCATCCGATGTGCTCCTTTCTCTTGGCTTTAGATATTGCTCAATGCGGTTTCGATATCGGAAATAAGGTCATCCGCGCTCTCTATGCCGCACGAAAGACGAACGAGATCCGCACCGACGCCGGACGCTTCAAGCTCCGCGTTGCTGAGCTGTCTGTGTGTGGTGCTTGCCGGATGCAAACAGCAGGAACGCGCATCCGCGACATGCGTTTCGATGGCGATAAGACGAAGTCCGCACATGAATTTTTCCGCCGCTTTCCTGCCGCCCTTGACGCCGAAGCTAACAACGCCGCATGTGCCGTTGGGCATATACTTTTCCGCAAGAGCATAATATTTGTCATTTTTAAGTCCGGGATACCTCACCCATGCTATTTTGTCGTTCGCTTCGAGAAATTCTGCAACACGCATCGCGTTTTCGGCGTGACGGGCAATGCGGAGATGAAGACTCTCAAGTCCCAAATTCAACAGGAATGCGCTCTGCGGCGACGGCGTCGAACCGAGATCGCGCATGAGCTGTGCACAACATTTTGTGATATACGCAGCACCCTGACCGAATTTTTCGACATATGTTATACCGTGATAGCTTTCATCGGGAGTGCAAAGCCCCGGATATTTGTCGGCATGAGCCATCCAGTCAAAATTGCCGGAATCGACAATGCAGCCGCCAACCGCCGCGCCGTGACCGTCCATGTATTTTGTGGTGGAGTGCGTGACTATATCCGCGCCCCACTTGAACGGGTTGCAATGCACGGGTGTGGGAAAAGTATTGTCGACAATAAGCGGAACGCCGTGCGCATGAGCCGCAGCCGCAAATTTTTCAATATCGAGCACCTTAAGCGACGGATTTGCAAGCGTTTCGCCAAAGACAAGTTTTGTGTTTTCTCTGAACGCAGCGTTCAATTCCTCGACAGTGCAATCGGAATCCACAAAAGTAACGTCTATTCCCATCTTCTTCATGGTAACGGAAAAAAGATTGTACGTTCCGCCGTAAATTGCCGAAGATGAAATGATATGCCCTCCGCACTCACAGATATTGAACGCGGCAAAAAAGTTCGCCGCCATGCCCGATGACAGAAGTATTGCGGCGGTACCGCCTTCCGTTTCGCAGATTTTTGCGGCAACGGTATCGCATGTGGGATTTGCAAGACGTGAATAAAAGTAGCCTGCCGCTTCAAGGTCAAACAGCTTGCCCATATCCTCGCCCGTATCGTATTTAAAAGTCGTGCTCTGACAAATCGGAATCTGCCGCGGCTCTCCGTTTTTCGGAGTGTAACCGCCCTGTACGCATTTTGTATCAATATTAGACATAATATCACTGCCTTTTTTGATTATTTTTTATTATGGTATCATTTCAATTTATACAAGTCAACACAAAATAGATATTGATTTAATTTTTTAATGATAAAATATATCGTACGCCTTTTTTCGCGCCGAACACGGTATTTCGTCCGTCAAATGCTGAGTCTTCCGCATTTCGCACGTCATAATTTCCCGCAATTTTAACAAGAGTGTCCGACGAAGCCGTAACGGCTGCAGACGTAAGTTCACCGCCGCTCCACGAAGCATCGACGCACAGACCACCTCTTGCGCGAAGTCCCTTAAAAGAGCCGTCGCGCCATTCGGAAGGCAGCGCCGGCAGGATATCGAGCACAAACGAACCGTCATACGACTGACTTTGCAGCAGCATTTCGCAAACACCGGAAACAGCTCCTAAATTGCCGTCAATCTGGAAAGGCGGATGCGCATCGAACAGATTGCGGTACACACCGCCGCCCCCGGTGTAAGACGTTGATACACCGTCGCGTACGGGTTTCAAAAGCCGTCTGTAAAGTTTCAACGCCCTGTCGCCGTCCCTAAGACGCGCCCAGAAGTTTATTTTCCATGCAAGACTCCAGCCTGTGCCGTCGTCGCCGCGCATTTCGAGCGACTTTCGGCAGGCATCTGCAAAAAGCGGAGTTTCGAGCACGCTTATTGAGCTGCCCGGATGAAGTCCGTACAGGTGCGACGCGTGACGGTGATGCGGTTCGGGAGCATTTAAATCCCAGTCACCCTGCCATTCACACAACTGTCCCGCCTTACCGATTTTAAGAGGAGCAAGACGCGACAGCGCAACACGGACTTTTTCGCGAAGTTCCGCATCGACTCCGAGTTTTTCGGAAATAAAAATCATGTCGTTAAAGTTGTCGCGAAGCATTTCCGTATCCATCGCGCTGCCTTTGCAGACCCATCCCGTTTTTCCGCTGTCCGTTTTAAACGTGTTTTCGGGCGAAGTGGAGGGGTTAGTAAGGAGCGTTCCGTCTTTTTCTTCATAAAGCATCTCGAGATTGAAAACGCAGTTGCCTCTTATAACAGGATAAAAACGTTTAAGCAGCTCCGTGTCGTTCGTAAAATAGTACAGTTCGACAAGATGACGGCACAGCCACGCGCCGCCGAGAGGATACTGCGACCAGCCGCCGCACCATCCGGGAGACGTCCAAAGCCATGGTGAAGTTATTGTATAAGCCGTCCATCCGTCGGCGTTGTAATACGCTTTTGACGTTTTTGCACCGTTTTCGGACAAGGCGCAGATAAGTTTTGCAAACGGCTCGATGCAATCGGCAAGTCCCGTTATATATGCGTGCCAGTAGTTCATCTGAACGTTGATATTCGCGTGATAATCGCAGTGCCACGGCGGATTGTATTCATTGCACCATATCCCCTGCAAGTTTGCCGGCAGCAGATTTTTGGGGCGTGACGAGCAGATAAGCAGGTAACGGCCGTAGTTAAAGAATAGTTCGCACAACGCCGCAGACGCGTCCGAGCTATCGGATTCGGCAAGCATCCCGTCAACGGTTTCACCGCAGTCGGGTGCAATCGAAAGTTCGCATCTGCCGTAATATTCGCCGTATTCTTTTTCGTGGTCTTCTTTCAGACGGGCGTATGTTTTTGCCGCGGCATTTTCAATTATTTTTTCGCATTTTCCGACAGGGTCTTCACCTTTGAAGCCTTTGCTCTGTTCAAGAGTATAATCGGTTGCGGCGGTGAATATAACGGTGATACAATCCGCACCGCGAACCGACACGGCGTTTTCCGTGCAGAACACCTCGCCGCCGTCAGCCGTAACGCGGCAGAGTCCCGCGAATTTCATATGATTTTCGTCACCGTCGCAAAATCCGAAGAATGAAAAACCGGTGTCGGAGTAAGAGATTTCGCGGCAGTCTTTGCGTTTAAACGATATGTCGGTATCCATCTTGCCGCCGTCTTTTTCAAAACGCAAAACAATAACGTCATCGGCATTCGACGCGAAACACGTACGCCGAAACACCGAACCGTCAGAAATAAAACTTTCAGTATAAACCGCATTCGAGAGATCGAGAGAACGTTCATACGACTTTACGAATGGACGCACGCGGCGAAACGAAAAAGACATATCGCCGAGCGTCTGATAGGTGCAGGAGTACGCGCCGTCAAAACCGCCGCCGTAATTTGTGAAATGAGCGTTAAGTATATCCTCCGCTCTGCCGTAGTCTTCACTGTTTACGGCATCGCGCAATTCGTCGAGATAAGTAAAAGCATCGGTTCTGTCGGCTTTTTCAAACGGTGCGCCGCTCCACAGGCTGACCTCGTTCAGCTGACATATAAATTTTGCGGGGGTGCCGTACGGCATCGCGCCGAGACGCCCGCTTCCGAGCGGCAATGCATGAGTCCATTGTTTCGCCGGTGTTCTATATTTTAGCAAATGGTTAGACATACGTTTCCTCCAGTGACATGTTCTTAGTACCGCAACGAATATTATAGTCGAATTTTTACCGTCACGCAATAGCCGACGCAAAAAAAGAACGCACGGAAAACAACAATCCGAATTACAAAAAAAATACTGTTGCGAAACAGGAGTGAAATATGGTAAAATTATGTAAAACGGTTCACGCAAAAAAAAGACTGGGAGAGAGATTTGAAATGCGGAAATTTATTGATTTGAATTTTGGCTGGAAATTTTCGGAATGTTTCGAAGAAAAAATGTTAAGGGCATCGTACGATGACTCTTCATTTGAAACCGTGGATATTCCTCACACCGTAAAAGAACTGCCGTACAATTATTTTGACGAAAAGAGCTGCCAGTTTGTGAGTTGTTACCGCAAGCAGTTCAAACTGCCTACGGATGCGTTTGAAAACGGCAGACGTGTTTTTGTTAATTTCGCCGGTGCTGCGAATTACGCCGTTGTTTACGTTAACGGCAAATACGCCGGCGAGCACAAGGATGGCTACACGCCGTTTCGTCTTGAGATTACCGGGTTTTGCAACAAGGCGACAAACACGCTCGCCGTAAAACTCGACTCCACGGAGCGCAGCGATATGCCGCCGTTCGGAAACATGGTCGATTACCTTTGCTACGGCGGAATTTACAGAGAGGTCACTCTCGAAATCACCGAGAATACGTACATCGAGGATGTTTTCGTCAAAACTCCGAGTGCGCTTGAAAACGAAAAAACCATCGAAGCAGATATTACATTCAGCGAATCGGCAAAAGGCAGTTACACCGTCGAGGTTTTCGACAGCGGTACATGCCTGAAAAAACGAACCGCCGACTTTGACGGCAAAGTCATAAGGGCGCGGATGAAAGTCCCGAACGTTGAGCTTTGGGACATCGACAACCCGAAATTATACACCCTGAAAGTAACATACGGCTCGGACGTATTCACACGGCGTTTCGGCTTCAGGGACGCACGCTTTACGCGCACGGGATTCATGCTCAACGGAAAAAAAATAAAACTCGTGGGGCTTAACCGTCACCAAAGTTATCCGTACGTCGGCAACGCCATGCCCGCCTCCGCGCAAAAAGCGGATGCCGACCTGCTCAAATACCGTCTCGGCTGCAATTTCGTACGCACCGCTCACTATCCCGATTCCGTACACTTTATCGACCGCTGCGACGAGATAGGTTTGCTTGTATTTACCGAAATGCCAAGCTGGCAGTATCTCGGCGAAGGCGGGTGGCGCGATATCTGCCTCGAAAACGTGAAGGCAATGGTAAAACGCGACCGCAGTCATCCGAGCATCGTTTTGTGGGGTGTAAGAGTAAACGAGGGCGGCGACTGCGACGAATTCTACACAAAGACAAACGCGGCGGCGCATGCGCTCGACCCAACGCGTCAGACGGGCGGCGTGAGAAATTTCCCGCGCAGTCACCTGCTCGAGGATGTTTACACCTATAACGATTTTTCACACTCGGGGTCATTCATAAATCTTCTGCCGTCGTTTATCGTGTGCGGCATCAAACCACCGTATCTGGTTACCGAGCATAACGGGCACATGTACCCCACCAAGAGCTTTGACCGCGAAGAGATACGGCGCGAACATGCGCTGCGCCACACTCGCGTGCAAAATGCCGCATTCGGTTCAAAACGAATAAGCGGAGCGGTAGGTTGGTGCATGGCGGACTACAACACACACAAGGACTTCGGCAGCGGCGACAGAATATGCTACCACGGAGTTACGGACATGTTCCGTGTACCGAAGCTCGCGGCAGCCGTGTATGCATCACAACAGGATGAATTTGTCGTGATGGAGCATTCGTCGGCAATGGATGTCGGCGAATATCCGGGCGCGATAATCGGCAAGACATACATTTTTACGAACTGCGATTATGTTGAAGTATTCAAAAACGGCAAGCACACTTCGACGGCGTATCCCGATCTCAAGCAGTTCCCGAATTTACCGCACCCGCCTGTTGCGCCGCTTGACTATATCGGAGATTCACTCATAACCGACGAAGGACTCGACGAAGTAACAGCCGCCGCGCTCAAAAAGGCTCTCATAGCTGCAACACAGTACGGCTATATCATGCCGCCGCAGCATTACGCCGAGCTTGCTTTTGCGTACCTGCACGGCAAAATGAAATTTTCGCAAATATACGATATTGTCACAAAATATTTCGCTAACTGGGGCAACGAACAGGTCACTTACCGTTACGACGGATATAAGAACGGAAAACTTGTCAAATCGATTACGCGCACCGCCGTCAACGGACTTTCGCTCAGTGCAAAAGCCGACAGCGACACGCTTGTCGAAGACGCAACATATGACGTAACACGTGTTGAACTTCTCGCACTCGACCAGAACGGCAACCGCGTACCGTACGCAAGCAACGCCGTTAGTGTAGTAATCGACGGTGCGGCAAAACTCATCGGCCCCGACAAATTTTCGCTTATCGGCGGAGCACGCGCCTTTTGGATACGTACCGTCGGCAAATCAGGTGAAATAAAAATAACCGTTTCCGCACAGGATATGGGCGAACAGACTCTGATACTGAACGCCGTGAAAAATTAACGGTGAAATGATGCCGTAAAACAATCCGAAAAAAATCCGCAAATAATCGAGTAGGAAGCTACCCATTAGTTGAGTAGCCGACCTCTCACACCACCGTGCGTACGGTTCCGTA
>CAVKLD010000042.1:0-15327 GCA_963657065.1 bacterium | reverse complement strand
TTGTAAAGGTTTTTTTATAAAAAACGGAGATTTCGTCATTATCGACAAAAATCTCCGTTGATTTCGATTATTACTGTCGTCTTACAGCATATAAACGCCAGATGCGAGCACAACAAACTCATTTTTTCCGACGCGCAGATACTTATAAACAGGTTCGTCAAATTCCTTGTAGTCATCGACCGAAAAATCATTCAGGTGAACGCGCTTAATTTTGCAAGTGTCCTGATTGCACACATAAAGACACCTGTCGTATTCCGCAATTGCCACTGGATTGGAGAATGTAGTGGAATTGTCGCCGCCTATCCGCATAACGACTCTGTTTTGAAGCAGTGAGTATTTGACGATAAGATTTTTTGATGGAACAACACTCCAGATGTAGTTGTTGTCCGAAGCGACATCACGCGCCGGCGCATCCCGATACGTGAGATCGCCGGTGCGCAAAAGTGCGCCGTGTTCGTCGAAAACTCCTATTTCTCCCGACGAATATATAATAAACGTTTGTCCATTCCAGAGTTTTGATGCATCGCACGATACATAGTCGCCGAGCTGTTTCGCGATAAGTTCGTAAGATGAGCCGAATTTCGATAGCAGATAGGCATTTTTCGTAACGGTGGCTATTGACTGCGACGCCGTGTCAAAACTGTAAAACGATACTTTAACCGAGCCGTTTTCCATGTTTTCCTTTAACACAAACAGTATGCCCGACGGAAACGAGATAAGGTCAACTATATCAAGACTTACGATTTTTATCATTTTGCTGTTTTCACCTGCCGTTATTTTTAATTGTGTAGGAAAGCGTCATCAATGAGTCGCTCAGATGCACATTCGCGACATTTGCAAGGGGGTGTTTTCTGTGGATGTCGTAATGAGAAAAATTCCAAAAGCTGTCAATTCCGAGCATGACGAGTTGGTCGACTACTGCCGGCGTTTCCTGCTGCGGAATGCAAAGAATCGCCATGTCGGTTTTGTTCTCGGAGCAATACTGTTCAAGTTCGTCCGAGCTTCTTATCGGCAGTTCTTTCAATTTCATACCGTTAAAAAGCGGATCTCTGTCAAAAATCGCTTTCAGCGTAAATCCCATGCTTTCAAAAGCCATTTGACTTGCAACGGCTCTGCCCATGTTTCCGGCGCCGATAAGAATCGCCGATTTCATTTCGTCAAGTCCCATTATGGACGCAAGTTCGCCTATGAGCTGGTCTATCTTGTAGCCGTAACCCTGTTGACCGAAGCCGCCGAAACAGTTGAAGTCCTGGCGTATTTGCGATGCGGTAAGTCCCATCTTTGCCGAAAGCTCTTTCGAAGAGATTCTGACAGCTCCGTTTTTGCTCAGTTCACACAAAAATCTGTAGTACCTTGGCAGTCGTGCGATGACGGATGATGAAATTTCGTTTATGGCTTTCATGATTCCGCTCTCCTATTCGGTGATTTCTGAAAGCTTTTCCATTACGTAATTTCCGAACTGCTCGCATGTGCAGCCGTCTTCTCTGCCTGTAATGACATATTTCTTTTCCGACTGCATGCAAATGTCAAGAGCCTTGTCGAGAAGCTCGCTCTTTTCGGTGAATCCGATATGCGAGAGGAGCATTGCGGATGCGCGGAGCATGCTGCACGGGTCGGCAAATTGCGCTCTGCCTTCTTTCACCATGCGGGGTGCCGAACCGTGGATTGCTTCGAACATTGCATATTTTTTACCGATGTTTGCGCTGCCGGCTGTACCGACGCCTCCCTGAAATTCGGCGGCTTCATCGGTTATTATGTCGCCGTAGAGATTCGGCAGAACGAAAACCTTGAAGTCTTTTCTTCTCTTAGGGTCGATAAGTTTAGCCGTTGTTATATCTATATACCACTCGTCGGTCGTTATTTCGGGATACTCTTCGCCTATCTTGCGGCAGATGTTGAGGAATTTGCCGTCGGTGGTTTTGATTACGTTCGCTTTCTGGATTATCGAAACTCTGTCTTTTTTGTTGGCGCGGGCATAGTTGTATGCAAGCCGCGCTATTCTCTCTGTGCCTTCCGTTGTTGTGACAACAAAGTCAAGAGCAAGCTCATCGGTAACGTTTACGCCGCATGAACCGACGGCATACGCACCTTCTGTGTTTTCACGGAAAAATGTCCAGTCGATGCCCTCGTCCGGTATCCTCACGGGGCGGACGTTCGCAAAGAGGTCAAGAGCTTTTCGCATGGCAACGTTTGCGCTTTCGATGTTGGGAAGTCCGTCGCCTGCCTGCGGAGTTGTCGTCGGTCCTTTGAGAATAACATCGCACTGTTTAAGTTCTGCAAGCACGTCATCGGGGATTGCCTGCATGTGCGCTATTCTGTTCTCGATTGTGAGTCCGTCGATGTTTCTGAATTCGATTTTTCCGTTTGCAACCTCATCCTTAAGCATAAACTTGAGTACGCGTGCGGATTCTGCGGTGATAACCGGACCGATGCCGTCGCCGCCGCAAACTCCGATAACTATCTTATCGAGTTTGTCGTAGTCTGTAAAATCTTTGGTCGCCTTGATTTTGTCATTTCTTTCAAGCTGCGCTTTCAAAAGGGATTCGTATGCTTTTACTGCCGATTCTATTTGTTTTTCGTACATGATTGTCAATCCTTTCATTCACGGCTTGCCGTGTAGTTTAGAAGTCCGCCCGCAAGCAAAATTTTTCTTGCGCGTTCGGAAAATTCGGCGTTGAGAGTGATTTCTGTGTTTTTTGTAACGTTTTTGACAATTACCGTTTCCGCATTCGCGACTGCCGCGTCGATTCCCGCAAGCTCAAGCGTGTCGCCCTCGTCTATTTTGACGTAATCGTCGGGACTTGCAAAAACAAGGGGGATGATACCGGAATTTATAAGATTCGCTTTGTGCATTCTTGCAAAGGACACCGCTATTACCGCTCTGATGCCAAGGTAAAGAGGAACGAGAGCCGCATGTTCACGCGATGAACCCTGACCGTAGTTTGCGCCGCCGACTATTATGCCGGAACCCGCTTTTTTGCATCTGTCCGGGAAAGTCTTGTCGCAGACACCGAAACAAAACTGCGAGAGATACGGCACATTTGAACGGTAGGGAAGTATCTTTGCACCTGCCGGCATGATGTGATCCGTCGTGATATTGTCGCCGACTTTCAGTAAAACATCTGTCCTGACGTTTTCTTCCAATTTGTGTCCGAGCGGTACCGCCTTAATGTTCGGACCGTATATAACCTCGGCGTTTTCGGCATCCTTTTCACAAAGAGGCATTTCAACCATATTGTCGTTTATTTCAAATTTTGAGGGCATTGTGATTTTAGGCATTTCACCGAGCGTTCTCGGGTCGGTGAAGACACCGGCAATTGCCGATGCCGCTGCCGTTTCCGGGCTTACAAGGTAAATTTTTGCGTCAGCCGTACCGGAGCGTCCCTCAAAGTTTCTGTTGAACGTGCGCAGCGAAATTCCGTTCGAATTGGGCGACTGACCCATTCCGATGCACGGACCGCATGCGCTTTCGAGTATTCGCGCGCCCGCGTTTATCATGTCTGCAAGAGCACCGTTTTCCGCAAGCATTGCAAGCACCTGTTTTGAACCCGGCGCTATTGAAAGGCTTACATTCGGCGCGACCGTCTTGCCCTTGAGTATTGCCGCAACCTTGAGCATGTCAAAAAGCGATGAATTCGTACATGAGCCGATGCACACCTGGTCAATTTTTATTTTGCCGATTTCCTCTACGGTTTTGACGTTGTCGGGCATGTGCGGCATTGCCGCAAGGGGGGCAAGCGCAGAGAGATCTACGGTCAGCTCTTCGTCGTAAACCGCATCGGGGTCGGCTGAAAGCGGAACGAAGTCCTGTTCTCTGTTTTGCGCTTTGAGAAATTCATGCGTTATTTCATCGGAGGGGAAAATGGACGTTGTCGCACCGAGTTCCGCACCCATATTGGTTATTGTTGCTCTTTCCGGCACGGAGAGCGTTTTTATTCCCTCGCCGGCGTATTCGACTATTTTGCCAAGACCGCCTTTTACGGACATTCTGCGAAGCACTTCGAGAATTATGTCTTTTGCCGCGACCCACGGAGAGAGTTTCCCGGTGAGGTTTATTCTGACGATTTTGGGCATCGGAATATAGTAGGTGCCGCCGCCCATTGCCACTGCAACGTCGAGTCCGCCCGCACCCATTGCAAGCATGCCTATGCCGCCGCCCGTCGGCGTGTGGCTGTCGGAGCCTATCAGGGTTTTTCCGGGAACGCCGAAACGTTCGAGGTGAACCTGATGGCATATTCCGTTGCCGGGACGTGAAAATCTGATTCCGCGCTTCGCCGCTACAGATTGAATAAAACGGTGGTCATCGGCGTTTTCAAAACCGTTTTGCAGCGTATTGTGGTCAATATATGCAACCGACAGTTCTGTTTTTACACGCGGTATATTCATTGCTTCAAGCTGGAGATAAGCCATTGTACCCGTTGCATCCTGAGTGAGAGTCTGGTCAATGTGCAATCCGATTTCGCTGCCGGGAGTCATGTCGCCTGAAACAAGATGAGCTTTTATGATTTTTTGCGAAAGAGTGTATCCCATAATGTCCTCCGAAGATAAAATGTTTTTCATCATTATATTTTAATGTTTTTATCGTGTGATGTCAATAAAATAAGAAAAATATCGTTACCCGCATTAAAAAATTTTTTAAGGGAATCATTATCTGTGTGCACTAAAGAATATTGAAAAGGGGAGTACCGAATGGAAAAACCATTCAGAGAGCAACGTTCCGCAAATGAAGACGAGGGGCAGTGCGAACACTGCGGATACGATTCCGCCGATGAATATCGAAACGGCTGTACCGTTGTTAAGCGCGGCGATTTGCGGATAGCGTGCGTAACGGTGATAGGTCAGATAGAAGGTCATTCAAAATTGCCTTCCGACAGCAAGACTACGTGTTACGAGCATCTGATACCGTTGCTGCTTTCCGTGGAATGCAGTGGCGATATCGACGGACTGCTTGTTGTTTTGAATACCGTGGGCGGCGATGTGGAAGCAGGACTTGCAATAGCGGAGCTTATTGCCGGAATGAAAAAGCCGGTTGTTTCGTTGGTGCTCGGCGGGGCGCATTCGATAGGAATCCCGCTTGCCGTTGCTGCTGATATTTCGCTTGTTGCAAATACAGCGACGCTGACCGTACACCCCGTACGCATTAACGGTTTGGTGCTTGCCGCGCCGCAGTCGTTTGACATTTTGCGCGACATGCAGGAACGCATCGTAGGTTTTGTCTGCAGAAATTCAAAAATATCACCGACACGGTTTCGTGAACTCATGTTTAATTCTTCCGAACTTGCCACGGATATGGGCACCGTTCTTGGCGGCGAAAAAGCCGTAGAGGAAGGATTGCTGGACAGGACGGCGACGCTTTCGACGGCATTCGAAGAGCTCGAAAATCTTATAAATGAAGCGAAACGAGATTGATTTACGGTGAAGTTTGTGCTAAAATATATACGGTTTACAAAACGTTTGAACGGAGAATATATTTTGGCACAAAGTAATACAAAAAAAACACCGGCGGCGACAAAGACCGGTTCATCGGCAAATAAACGCGGCGGCTCCGGCAAATCGTCCGGCGGCAAATCGTCCGGCGGGAAAAAGAGCGGCGGAAAGAAAAATTCGCAGGTTGCCCTTTCCGACGTTATCCGCAAAAGGGAAATCGGCGCGACTGTTTTGTTTTCCGTCGGGCTGCTGCTGCTTGTGGTGTCGCTCGGCGCGGGAAAGAGCGGGACGCTTTGGAATAACATACATCTGCTTTATTTTGCCGTTTTCGGATTCACCGGTTTTTTTATTCCGCCGGCAATTCTGTTTCGTGGCGTTACCGATGTCCTCGGATTATCAAAACGCAGGCATCTGGTGAAAATCATTGAAGTATTTTTTCTCGTAGCGATTGTATGCGGTTTTGTTCATATCAAAAACGTTTCGGCGGTGTCGCCGGAGCTTGATTTTGCCGAGTCCGTAAAATCCGTTTACGACGGAATAATGTCGGGATCGGGCAGCTGCACGGCGTCGGGCGGCGTTGTCGGTGCGGTTATCGGCGGCGGTATTTTTGCCGTGTGCGGTTCGGTTGCGATATCGAATGTCATTTGTGCGCTGCTGTTCGTTGCGTTTGCAATGCTTCTCTTCGGAATATCTCTTTTTAAGGTATTTTCACGGATGCGCGAACCGGCACGCAAAGTCAGCGAAAAAACAGGCGAAACGATTGATGCCGTAAAGGCCGATATTGAAAGAAAAAAGCGCGATGCCGCCAATATCCGCGCCGCACGCCGTGCAAACACGGGGGTTGATCCGGCAAAAATCGTTGAAGATTTCTATTCGGAAAATTTTACCGATATAACGAGTCCAGAGTTGAAACGGCGTGAAAAGGAACGGGAAAAGGCGCGCAGCGCAGAAAAAAAACGCGCCGCCGAAGAGGGGCAGACGTCGGTTTTCGATACGATTCTCAATTCCGCTAATGCCGCTGATTCAAAAACCGATGCACCGGTTGCGGAAACCGGCGTTGACGGCAAACGCGGAACGGCTGCAGCCGACAGCGATATTTTTACGGCTGCCGTGAAGAACGCGGAGGAACGCGACGCCGCAAGGCTCAAGGCTCTTACACCGAATAAAACGGATTTTGAGGAGGAAAATCCGTATGACGGCGCGGATGCAAAAGCGTTCGCTGCAAACGAAAAAAAAGAAATTTCGCCGCTTACCGACAGCGAGAGCGAGAAAATCAATTCCGAGCTTGACGGTGCGCTTGCCGCCTCTGTCAAAACGGAATATCACTATCCGCCGCTTGATTGCTTGAAATTGCCCGAGCC
The DNA here is from genome assembly GCA_963657065.1 of bacterium. Classification (GTDB taxonomy): domain Bacteria; phylum Bacillota; class Clostridia; order Oscillospirales; family Acutalibacteraceae; genus RUG806. The sequence continues at coordinate 8,539 of CAVKLD010000042.1, read as the reverse complement.
GGCAAGAAAAGGATATGAAGCAAATGAACTCCGAGCAAACGGAGAAAAGCTCATTGCAGCGCTTCAAAGTTTCAATGTCAGCGCATCCATTGTGGAAGTGGTTCCCGGACCCACGGTCACACGGTACGAGCTTTCACCCGCGCCGGGAGTCAAAATAAGCAAATTTACCGGACTTTCGGATGACCTCGCGCTTCACATGGCTGCACCCGCAGGTTTGCGTATCGAAGCGCCCATACCGAATAAAGCCGCAATCGGCATTGAAATTCCGAATAAAAATAAGACAACGGTCACATTCAGAGAAGTTATAGACACAGACAAGTACAAAAACGCAACGAGCAAACTTACCGTTGCTCTCGGCAAAAACATATCGGGCGAACCGGTTTACTGCGACCTTGCAAAAATGCCGCACCTGCTTGTCGCCGGTACTACCGGGTCGGGTAAATCCATTTGCTTGCACACTATGATAATAAGCATTTTGTACAATGCGTCCCCGGATGAAGTCAAGCTTTTGCTTATTGACCCGAAACAGGTTGAATTCGGAGATTACAACGGTATTCCGCACTTGTTAGTACCCGTTGTCAGCGATCCGCGAAAGGCATCCGGCGCACTCGGCTGGGCGGTTACGGAGATGCTGTCGCGTTATAAAATTCTCAATGCGAACGGAGTCAGAGATATCGGCGCATATAATAATCTCTGCGCACGGCGCGAGGATTTGCAGAAAATGCCGCAGATAGTCATTGTCATTGACGAGCTTGCCGACCTTATGAGTGCTGCGCCTGCCGAAGTCGAGGATTCTATTCAGCGTCTTGCGCAGATGGCGCGTGCTGCGGGAATGCATCTTGTCATTGCCACGCAGCGTCCGTCGACCGATGTTATAACGGGCATAATCAAAGCGAATATTCCGAGCCGAATCGCTCTTATGGTCAAACAGCAGATAGACTCACGCATTATAATCGACGAAGGCGGCGCAGAAAAGCTTATGGGACACGGCGACATGCTCTACTATCCCGTCGGGATTCCGAAGCCGATTCGTTTGCAGGGCGCGTATATAGACGACAACGAGAGGAAATCCATCGTTGCGTTTATCAAAAACAACGGCGACGCGGATTATGACGATTCCGTTCAGCAGGAAATCGACCGTCAGGCGGCTGCCGATGACGGCAAAAAGAAAGGATCGTCCGGTTCATCTTCGGACGGTTTTGACAGGGGCGATGAACTTCTGATGCGTGCTGTCGAACTTTTTGTCGGCACACCCGAAAAAGCGTCGATTTCCGCATTGCAGCGTCACCTCGGACTTGGATTTGCAAAAGCCGGGCGGCTTATGGATACGCTTGAGGAAAACGGAATTGTCGGGCCTTCGGAAGGCAGCAAACCGCGAAAGGTGCTCATTACGAAACAGCAGTGGTACGAAATGAACGCAATGTCGTCGGAAGTTACCGACGGAGCACTGCGCGGCAATACTCAGACGCAGACCGACACGGTGTCCCGAGCGGCAACCGGAGATGCGGAAACGCAAACCGATGCTTTTACAGATGATTTTTCGGCAGGAGAGTAGTTTTATGTTTTTACCGGTTTCAAAAGAAGACATGCTTCTGCGCGGGTGGGATGAAGTTGATTTTGTGTACGTGTGCGGAGATGCGTATGTCGACCATCCGAGTTTCGGCGCGGCGATTATCACGCGTGTACTTGAAGATAACGGATTCACAGTCGCTTTTCTTGCTCAGCCTGATTGGCATTCAACAAAAGATTTTACGCGGTTCGGAAAACCCCGACTCGGTTTTCTTGTATCGTCGGGCAATATAGATTCGATGGTTGCCCACTACACGGTGGCGAAACGCAAACGGAGCGATGACGCATATTCTCCCGGCGGTATTTCCGGGAAACGCCCGGATCGGGCAGTCGACGTCTATTGCAGATGCATACGTGAAGCGTACGGAGATATACCTGTTATTATCGGCGGACTTGAAGCGTCATTGCGGCGTTTCGCACACTACGACTACTGGAGCGATTCCGTTCATCCTTCGATTTTGATTTCTTCCGGTGCGGATCTTCTCATATTCGGAATGGGCGAAAGGCAGGTTGTCGACATTGCCGAACGCCTTCGCAACGGGGACAGCGTAAACGAACTTACGGACATACGTGGCGTCTGTTACGTCTGTGATGCAAAGGAAACACCCTTTACGGGTGTTGAGTGCCCGTCGTTTGCGAATGTGAGCGAGAACAAGCGTGAATATGCGATTGCCGCCCGAATTCAACAGGACGAGCAGGATTTTTTCCGAGGACGTGTCATCAAACAACGACACGGAAAGAAAACGGTTGTTCAGAATATTCCCGCAGAACCGTTGACAAGCAAAGAGCTTGACGCTGTTTATGAGTTGCCGTATATGCGAACCTATCACCCAATGTACGAAAAAAGCGGCGGTGTTCCCGCAATAAAAGAACTTGAATTTTCCGTCACTCACAATCGCGGCTGTTTCGGCGGATGCAACTTCTGTTCGATTGCTTTCCATCAGGGGCGATATGTTGTCGCGAGAAGCAAGGAGAGTATAATAAAGGAGGCGAAGCTGCTTACAACGCTGTCAAACTTTAAGGGATATATTCACGATGTCGGCGGACCGACTGCAAATTTCCGCCGTCCGTCATGCAATTCTCAGGAAGAGCACGGTCTTTGCAAAGGAAAAAAATGCCTTGCGCCGACGCCGTGCGGAAATCTTGTCGCCGACCATACGGAATACATGGATATTTTACGCAGTCTGCGAGGATTGAAAGGCGTTAAAAAGGTTTTTATTCGTTCGGGAATAAGATATGATTATCTTCTTGCGGACAACTCCGATGAATTTATTCGCGAACTCGTAAAATATCATGTCAGCGGACAATTGAAAGTCGCTCCGGAACACTGTTCCGCAGCTGTGCTTGACAAAATGGGAAAACCGCATATTGAGGCGTATCTCAGGTTCTCAAAAAAGTATTTTGAACTTTCGGCGGAAGTCGGAAAAGAGCAGTACCTTGTGCCGTATCTGATGTCTTCGCACCCCGGGTGCGATCTCAATTCCGCGGTTGAACTTGCGCTGTTTATCAAGAAACAAAAGCTTCATCCGGAACAGGTTCAGGATTTTTATCCGACGCCGGGCACTATCGCCACCGCAATGTTTTATACCGAACTTGACCCTTACACGTTGGAAAGCGTTTACGTTGCAAAAAAGCCGGAAGACAAAGCCATGCAGCGTGCGCTTATGCAGTATTTTGACAAGAAAAACCGTGCGCTTGTCATTAAGGCCTTGAGGAAAGCGGGACGCGGTGATTTGATAGGGACGGGAGCGAATTGCCTTGTTGCGCCCGATGCGGCTGCACATCGCGATACTGTTAAAAACAGCGTAAATCACAAAAATCATTCTTCCGGAAAAGGTAGATTAAATGAAAAAAACAAACGCCCAAAAAAAACAAGATGAAAAAAGATTATCCGACGTGATAACCGTATTTGCGATTGCCATTGCCATCATTGTTGCGGCTGTCGGATACTTCAAACAGGAGAAAAACAAGCCGGTTGACCTGTCGGCTGACGGTATCATGAGAGTGTCGTTTGTCGATGTCGGGCAGGGGGACTGCGAAGTGATAGAATGCGACGGCATCAACATACTTATAGACGGCGGAGAATCGTCATATGCCGATTTCGTGATAGAATTTCTTAAGTCGCGCGGCACAACAAAACTTGATTATTATATAGTTTCACATCCGCATTCGGACCACATGGGAGCCGCAGCAACGATAATCGACAACATGACCGTGGATAAGTTCGTAACTACGGAATTCAGCGAATTGAATATGCCGACTTCAAAAGTTTTTGAAAATATGCTTGACAGTCTTGAAAGACAGCAGACGTGTGAAGTGCTGACGGTGAAAGCCGGCGATATTTTGACTGCTGGCAAACTCAAGCTGAATATTCTCGCGCCGTTCGAAGAAACATCGGACTATAATAATATGTCTGTTGTTTTGCGCGTGGATTACGGCGATACACGTTTCCTTTTTACGGGAGATTGTGAAAAGGAAGTGGAAACGCAGATGATTGAGTACGGCAGTGACGTCAAAGCCGATGTTCTGAAAGTCGGGCATCATGGCAGCAAGACATCCACATCATCGGATTTCCTGCAAGCCGTGTCGCCGCAAATAGCCGTCATAAGCTGCGGCAGCGGCAACTCATACGGACATCCTCACAAGGAAACGACAGAACTTCTCAAAAGATGCGGCATTACTGTTTACAGAACCGATGAACAGGGCACGGTTACCGTTTATTCCGACGGCAGCAAAGTGCTTACCGCAGACGATGCGGCGTAATTTGAGAGGAGTGGATTGCATTGAAATACTATGTTGACAGAATAGAGGACGGCATCGCCGTTATGGATGCGGACAACGGCGAACGAATCACAGTGCCTGTTGACAGACTTTCGGACGGCGTTCGCGACGGCAGTGTGGTCTTTATGCAGCCGGACGGAGTTTTTGTGCATGATGATGAAGCGGAAAACGAGCGGCGAAAAACGCTTTTTTCGAAATTTCAAAATCTCAAGAACAGAAAATAAAAACAGAAAAAGCCTTTCGTATCCCGATTGTCTTGAATTGCCCGCGGCTGCTCGCCGCAGGACGACGGAATACGAAAGGCTCGTTTTGCGGCTTACATGCCCTGATAGAATTCTGATTTTATGCCATCAAAGTGTGTTTGTGCAAAATTTGAAAAAGAGCCAATCCTTAATCCACTTTATCTCTTCTTCGGTATGTGAATTTGGGTGTGGTGTCAATGGCTTGTGTGACTTCGCTTCAAGTGATTTCTTTGTTCCGTCGTACTGTTTATTCCACCGCATCAAGGATGCTTTTGAGATGTGATAGCGTCGATCACAAATCCGATATCCCTTGTTTGTCTGTGTAATTTGACAAAGTTTATTGTCGTTATAATTTTATGTGGCAAACAGGTTTGTTTTGTGTTATACTGTTCAGGTCGGGGGCTCTCGTTAGATTTTGTTGTGGTGACTATATTCTAACGGACTCAATCGCTTTTTTTCTATTCCTTTTTTTCAGTTTCATATCAATTGTAACACTGCAAAAATCAATCGCAATGACCCGATTTTTTCATTGACAGCCGTTGGGAAACATGATAACATTATAAAAATAATATACAAGAATATCACTACGGAAAGAAGGAAAAAACATGGCGACTTTTATAACCGAACCCTCACATACTTTCAGCGAATATCTTTTGATTCCCGGCTATACGTCGGAAGAATGCATTCCGGACAACGTTTCACTCCGAACGCCGCTTGTTAAATTCAAGAAGGGCGAAGAGCCTGCTATTTCGCTCAATGTTCCCATGGTTTCTTCGATAATGCAGTCCGTTTCAAACGACACACTTGCAATAGCTCTCGCAAAAGAGGGCGGCATGTCATTTATCTACGGTTCGCAGAGCATTGAAGATGAAGCGGCAATGGTAGCGCGGGTAAAAGGCTACAAGGCGGGGTTTGTTGTGAGTGCGTCAAACCTCACGCCGGATAACACGCTTGCGGATGTTCTTTCGCTCAAAGAGAAAAACGGATTTTCGACCGTTGCAGTTACTGCGGACGGATCGCCGAACGGCAAACTGCTCGGAATCGTCACAAGCCGTGATTACAGGGTGAGCCGAATGTCTCCTGATGTGAAAGTTTCCGAATTTATGACACCTTTTGAAAAGTTGATAACGGCTCCGGCGCAAACGTCCCTCAAAGAGGCGAATGATATAATTTGGGAGCACAAGCTCAATTCGCTGCCGATAATAGACGACAACGGAAACATGTTGTACTTTGTGTTCAGAAAGGATTATTCATCACACAAACGCCATCCGAACGAGCTTCTTGATTCGGACAAGCGTTTTATGACGGGCGCGGGAATAAATACCCGCGACTATGAGCAGCGCGTACCTGCGCTTGTGGAAGCCGGCGCAGATGTTTTGTGCATCGATTCCTCCGAGGGATATAGCTGCTGGCAGAAGAAAACTATCGACTTTATCAGAGCGAAGTACGGCGATACGGTAAAAGTCGGCGCGGGAAATGTTGTCGACAAAGACGGATTCCTTTTCCTTGCGGAGGCGGGTGCGGACTTTGTTAAAGTGGGCATCGGCGGCGGTTCTATCTGCATCACCCGCGAAACAAAGGGCATAGGCAGAGGTCAGGCTTCGGCACTTATTGATGTGGTGGAGGCAAGAAACGAATACTATGAAAAAACCGGTGTGTACATTCCCGTATGCTCCGACGGCGGAATAGTATTTGACTACCACATAACTCTTGCTCTTGCCATGGGGGCGGATTTCGTTATGCTCGGCAGGTATTTTGCGCGGTTTGACGAAAGCCCGACCAACAAATTGTTCATTAACGGCGCGTATGTAAAAGAGTATTGGGGTGAAGGCTCAAACAGAGCGAGAAACTGGCAGCGTTACGACCTTGGCGGCAGCACGAAATTGTCGTTTGAGGAAGGCGTCGACTCATACGTCACATATGCGGGCGCACTTCACGATAACGTGGAAAAGAGCCTTTACAAGGTCAAATCCACAATGTGCAACTGCGGCGTTACATCCATTCCGGAACTTCACGAAAATGCAAAACTTACGCTTGTTTCATCCACAAGCATCGTCGAAGGCGGTTATCACGACGTGACACTCAAAACCACGTCGCCCACGGCGTAAAAACGTTAATTTCCAAGGTAAGCTGACGGGAGCCGAACCCATGTCGCCCGTCAACTTACCTTTTCGGCACTTTTCGCCCTTTTCGTCTTGCTCCCAGTCAGCTTAACTCCGAGAGTGTGTTGCCTTTGAAAGTTATTAAAATCCTTTCCGTTAATTTTCGTTGAAATTTCACTTGATACATTGACAAATGAAGTTTTTTTTGATAATATTGTCAGGTGCGGAATTTCGAAAGCCGATCTAAAATACCGCACGCCTTACGGGAAACGCGTCTTCAAAACAAGGGAGAACAACGTGAACACAAACAGATATTATTCGCCCCTTTAGTTAAAGGATAAACATGCTCCTCCTGAGAATCGGTTACAATGACCGCCTTTGGGGCAGAAGTGATTAACAACGAGTTAATATAAGCCTAAAACTGAATAGATTTAAAGATGTTTCCGTAGCTCAGCTGGATAGAGCGACCGCCTCCTAAGCGGCAGTTCGTTCGAATCCTGCGAAGGCTCAAAACTGAATAATTCCTGCATACGTTTCCGTAGCTCAGCTGGATAGAGCGATCGCCTCCTAAGCGATAGGTCGGGTGTTCGAATCACCTCGGGAACGCCAAAACCCTTGCCGTAAGCCGTTTTTTGATGGTTTACGGCATTGTTTTTTCTCTCACGCTCGTCAAATTTGAAGGAATCGAACGATCCGAAATTTTTGACGGGCTTGTTTTTATGCGTTTGTCGGTGCATATTCTGCTAATTGGATTCGAACGGTTTCTAAAAGTTTGCTAATCGAAATCGCTTGTCTGCTAATTTGATTTTTCGGTCTTTGCTGCCGTGCCCTGCGCGGCGATGAGCGCCGCAAGCGCACTTGCAAGTTCGGGAGACTTCTGAAGCTGTTCCACAAGGCTTGCCAAATCCAGCGTTGCCGGCGCCGGCTCCTTCGGTTCTGCCGGAGGTCGGACGTCGTGCAGATCAGGATTGGAATAGAACGCGGTTTCAAACTTCTGCGCGTTGACCTTCCGATCCTCGTCAAGGATATGCGCGTACACGCTTGTGATCATGTCAATCTCTGCGTGTCCCGTGTCGCCCTGTGTAGCTTTCAGGTCGCCGTGGTTGAGTTTCAGCTTGTAAGTCGTACTGGAATGACGGAGAGAGTGAAAGACCACTTTCGGCAGTCCTGCGTCCTCACGGAGCTTTGCAAACTCTTTGAGGATCACGCGGTCCTCACAAGGCCGCCCGTTCGGGAGCGAGATCACAAGATTGTAGTCCTGGTACTCGTCCCCGAGAAAGTTCCGTATCTCGTCCTGCGACTTCTTCCATTCGCAGAGGATATAGGCAAGCGTTTTCGGCAGCCACACCTTGCGGATACTGGAATCGGTTTTCGGTTTTTTTAGAATGATACGGGTGCTTGTGTTCGGCAGGAGCGGCGTGAAGATATGGTAGATATCCTTTTCTCCCAGCGTCTCGATTGCCCGTTTGGAGGCGCGCGTCAGTTCCTTGTCGATATAGACATAGGCGTTGTCCTCGGCGATCTCGTCCTCGGAAATATGTACGTTGTCCCAGGTCAGCCCCAAAATCTCACCCATACGGAGCGAGCAGGCGAATGAAAGGTTCATTGCCACATAGAGTTTGCTGTCCGTGCATTTGTCCAGGGCAAGACGGATCATATCCGCCGTCCAGATATCCCGTTTCGCATACTCCGTTTTCGGGAGGATCACATTGTCAAAGGGATTTCTTGCAATGATTTCCCATCGTACCGCCTGCTTAAACGCACACCGTAGGAGCTTGATGATCTTTTCGATACAGAACAACATGACCGGATTTGAAGATCTGCTGTTCAAGATCATGACCGCCG
>CAVKLD010000041.1:0-16026 GCA_963657065.1 bacterium | reverse complement strand
TGCGAGGGTTTTAACGCAGCATGGACGGAAATCAGCCTGTCAAAACCGACACGGTTTCAACTCCCGTCGGCTTAACGTATCAGTCCGTCCGCTGCTCGCAATGCAGCCGCATGAATCTTTACATTGTGTACACGCACCATGTCCGCACCGCCGATGACGCTCAGTATATCGCATGCAAGTGTCGCTTCGTCGCGCTGCTCCGGGGGTGGTTCGCCGCATAGCGCACCCACAAAACGTTTGCGCGAAAGAGCCGACAAAAGTGCGCAACCGTGCGTGTCGAGTGATGAAAGATTTTTGAGAAGCTGAGTATTTTGCACGGTGTTTTTTGAAAATCCGAAACCAGGGTCAAGGCATATGTTTTCTGTGTCGATGCCGAAATTATCGGCAAAACTTGTCATACGGTCAAAAAACAACTGTACATCACCGACGATTCCGTTCTTGTAATTTACGACGCTTTCCGTTCTTCCCGTTGACACGCCGCCGTGCATCATTATCCATCCCGCGCCGTATTTTTTTATCAGGCGCGCCATATCTGCGTTGAAAACGCCGCTGACATCGTTTATTATTGCCGCGCCCGCGTCAAGGCATCTTTGAGCTGTTTCTGTCGCAAAAGTATCTACCGATACTGGTATTTTGACTTCCCTTAATATTGCCGGTAAAACGGACGACAGTCTGCGCCATTCCTCAGACGGCGTAACATTGTCCGCACCGGGACGTGTGGAAAATGCACCGACGTCGATTATGTCCGCTCCGTTTTCTTCCATCTCGACGGCGTGCGCAACCGCTTTTTTCGGGGTAATCCACAGATTCCCGTCCGAAAACGAGTCCGGCGTGACGTTAAGAATGCCCATTATATAAGTTTTTTTGCCAAGTTCAAATTTGCCGTTGGCATATGAAAAACAACGCATTTTTTTCTCCGTGCACTTTTTTAACGTAATTATATACTGCATTTTTTTGTTTGTCCATTATTTTTTTTCGTACATTGCGGTGATTTTTAAGAATAACATTGCAAAGACGCATTATTTATAGTAAAATATAGCAGTATATAAATTTACGGAGGAACAAAATGAAAGCAGTAATTACCGTAACAGGAAAAGATAATGTCGGTATCATAGCCGGCGTGAGTACGCTGTGCGCAGAAAAAGGAGCTAATATAATCGATATAACGCAGAGCGTTTTGAGTGAGTATTTTGCAATGATAATGCTTGCCGAGGTCGACGGACTCAATGTGCCGTTTGCTGATTTTGCGGATGCACTGACCGAGTACGGCAGACAACGCGGACTCAGCATCAATACCATGCACGAAGATATCTTCAATACAATGCACCATATATAAAGACGGGAGACAGTGTTCATATGATAAATACGGCAGATATTCTTGAAACGATAAATATGATACGTCAGGAAAATCTCGACATTCGCACGATAACAATGGGCATATCTTTGTTTGACTGCGTGAGTGATGACGCCAAACGTCTTTGTGACAATATTTACGATAAAATAACAAAAAAAGCGGAGCATCTTGTTTCCGTCGGCTGTGAAATCGAAAAGCAATACGGCATTCCGATAGTCAACAAGCGCGTTTCTGTTACTCCCATTTCGCTTATAGGCGGCAGGCACGACCGCGGCACATACATAAAAATCGCTCAAACGCTTGACCGTGCGGCGGATACGCTCGGTATAAACTTTATCGGCGGATTTTCGGCTCTTGTTGACAAGGGTTTTACTCACGGTGCACAAGAACTTATATCCGCGATTCCCGATGCGTTGTGCACAACCGGCAAAGTTTGTTCAAGCGTCAATGTCGCATCCACAAAAGCGGGCATTAACATGGACGCCGTACGCATAATGGGTGAAACGGTGAAAAAAACGGCGTATCTTTCACGCGACAACGGTTCAATCGGCTGTGCGAAGCTCGTTGTTTTTGCAAATGTCCCGCAGGATAACCCGTTCATGGCGGGTGCGTTCCACGGTATCGGCGAACCTGAATGCGTTATAAACGTCGGCGTATCGGGCCCCGGTGTCGTTGCGTCCGCAATCAAACGTGCGGGGGACTGTGATTTGTCTTCTCTTGCGGATGTAATCAAAAAAACCGCATTCAAGATAACGCGTGTGGGTCAGCTTGTCGCGGGTGAGGCGGCAAATCGTCTCGGAGTACCGTTCGGTATCGTTGACCTCTCTCTTGCGCCGACTCCGGCAATAGGCGATTCCGTTGCGAGAATACTTGAGGAAATGGGACTTGAGCAGTGCGGTGCACACGGAACTACCGCGTGCCTTGCAATGCTTAACGACGCAGTCAAAAAGGGCGGTGTTATGGCATCGTCGCACGTCGGCGGTCTTTCGGGCGCATTTATTCCCGTTTCCGAGGACGAAGGCATGATAGCCGCCGTGGCAAACGGCAGCCTTTCGATAGAAAAACTCGAAGCCATGACGGCGGTTTGCTCCGTCGGTCTTGATATGATTGCCGTTCCCGGCGATACAACCGAGGCGGTCATTTCCGGCATAATTGCTGATGAAATTTCAATAGGCGTTGCAAATACGAAAACAACAGCCGTGCGTGTTATTCCCGCTTACGGCAAAAAAGAAGGCGACAGCGTCGAATTCGGCGGTTTGCTCGGTTATGCTCCTGTTATCGCGCTCAACAAAAACTCGCCCGAAAAATTCATTTCGCGCGGCGGACGGATTCCCGCGCCTATTCATTCTCTTAAAAACTGATTTGCTCTATGGAAAATACCGAGAAAAGACAGAATAATTTTATAGCCGCTTTTAACGATCCGCCGCGTGAAAACGGAGAAGTCCCGTTTTACTGGTGGACAGGCGATAAATTGAATAAGCAAAGGCTGAAAAAACAGCTTACGGCACTTGCCGACAGCGGTGCGGCAGGTGTACAGATAAATTATGCCCATATGCTTGACGGCGGCGAAAACGACGAACCGTTTGGCGGATACGGGCGCAGTATTCCGGGCGATCCCGTTCAGTTTTCGGCGGACTGGTGGGAGTTTTTCGGTTATGCTGCCGAAGTGTGCGAAGAACTCGGAATGTCCATTGGCGTTGGCGATTACACTCTCGCGTGGATAGGCAACGGCTTTTTCACCGACAGAGTAGCAGCAGCGGACGGAATGAGCGCAACGGAAATCAGCTGCGAACGCGTACGCTATTTCGGTGCACAGGCTTATTCACCGGATGAGTGCGTACTTGCTCTTGTTGCATACAGCGACTCGCAGCATTCTTTACCCGAAATTCTCTACGAACGCGACAGAGGGTTTTCTTCCGACAAACCATGCTGTGCCGATGCTTTTGAGATACGCGAAAAAACGGTTGAACGCTCAATAAATCCCATGGCTCCCGGATGCGGAAAAATGTTGACGGATATATATTTTTCCGAATTTGAAAGACGTTTTCCCCATTTAAAAAGGGGCACGCTCAACTACTTTTTCCAAGATGAACTGATGTTCGGGTGCAATGTGCGCTTTATCTGGAGCGAACAGCTGCGTGAAGCCGTCCGTGACAAATTCGGATATGACCCAATTGGTTTTTTGCCGCATCTTTTCTTTGTTCTCGGTGATATTACACCTAAAATCAGACTTGATATTGCCGATGTCCGCACGCAGCTTTGTGAAGACAACTATTTTAAGCCAATGTACGATTTTCACGCGTCACGCGGACTTATCTATGGCTGCGATCAGTCGGGCAGGGGTAAAGTGCCGGACGAATTTTCCGATTATTTCCGCTGTGTCCGTTGGTTTACCGCACCCGGAAACGATACTCCGGGCAGGGCAGCCGACCTTATAAAAGTAAAGGTTAACAGTTCCGTTGCACATCTCTACCGACGCCCGCGTGTGTGGCTTGAGGGTTATCATTCGTCGGGGTGGGGCACAACGCTCGACAGCATCACCGCCGCGACCGATGACAATTTCATCTTCGGCGCTAACCTCTTGAATCTTCACGGACTGTATTATTCTACGCTCGGCGGGTTCTTTGAGTGGGCACCGCCCGATTTTCATTTCAGAATGCCGTATTGGGATGACGAAAAACACTGGCTTGACAAGTACAAGCGGTTATCATCGCTGTTGACCGTAGGTGCTCATCGTTGCGACGCTGCGATTTACTATCCTGTTTCATCGTGTGATTACGGGGAAAACTCGGAAAAATGCGTTGATTTGACGTTTTCCGCAGCGGAAGAATTATATCGTCACGGCATAGATTTTGATTTCATAGATTTTCAATCGATAGAACGCGCAAAATTTTTGGACGGCAGATTATGTACATCTGATGAAAAATACCGTTCGCTTATTTTTTGCGGTGTTGATTGCATACGATACAGTGTCATAAAACCGCTTAAAAAGTTTCTCGACTGCGGCGGGTATATTTTCTTTTGCGGAATAACGCCGTATGCGTCGGATCGTGCGGGTTTGAACGACGAGGTTCTTAAAAGCGATATACTTGATTTGATTTCGCATCCGCATTGTAAGCTCTCCGTAAACGAAACGGAGCTTTTACGTGATTTCGACGCAAGTGTTTACCGTAGTTTTTTGCCGGAATATCATGATTCCGACGGGAAAGTGTATGTTCACAGACGCGTTTCGGGAAAGGATAGTCTGTATTTTGTTCGATATGCGGAAAAAGACAGCGTTTGCCGATTTGAGGCAGGTGGGACGCCGTATATCCTGGACATCGATAACAAAAAAATATACCGCCTTACAGGTACAGTATCTGAAAGCGGATTTGTCTTTATAAAAATGCCATTTGAGAGCGGTGTGAACACTCTTATACTGTTCACGGATCGCGAAATGTTAACGGACGGGGATATCAACACGTCGGGATTTTCCAAAAAGCACGTTGTCGATACGATTGCTTTGGATGAATGGAATTTTGAACTTTTGCCGACGCTTGACAACTCCGACGGTGATTTTTATTTACCTCGAAGCGGTATGATAGGCGCACAGGCGAGATTTTTCGATTGCTCCGAAACAGACGAAACGTTTAATCCTCCCGTGGAATTTGAATATAAAAATGCCGTGTGTTGCATGGGACACAGGATTTACAGGTATCGCGGAGAAGTTACACCTTGCGCTCTAAAAAAAATACTCGACGGCGAAATCGAAAGAAGCGGATTTGAATTTTTGCCGATACACGACCGCTACGGATATGTTTATACCAGCGATGATTTTGATGTGTATGTCCATGAACAGGGTTTTCACGGTTTGAAAGGCAGGATTTATGACGATAATTTCATATTTGAGTCCGATGCCGTGATGATTACGTCCGTTTATGCCGACAGTGACTGCGACGCATTTTTGTATATCTGCGGAGTCGCTCCCGATGCGCTTTACGTAAATTCCCGACAAGTGAACGACTTTACTCTTCCGGTGAGCCTTCATGCGGGTAAAAATACCGTAACGGCGGCATATATCTACGACAAAGATAAATGTCCGGACTACAGGAACCGGGCGAAGCTCAAACGCTCCGGGATTCATTTCGTAAAGCAGAAGAGCTTTACACGCACAGGGTATCCTCTTTCCTGTGCGTCATTCGCAAACGCCGATTTTCTGCCGCTTTGCAATCCGTTTTCCGATGCCGATACGTTCGCTTTTTCGTTTATTGCCCCGCCCGGGTTCTATGGATTTGAAGCACCGCTTTTCGGCGAGCTTGTAAAGGCGACGGCTTGCGGGGGAGAGATGAAAACCGAATTTGTCGGACGCGGTAATTTCGGTGAAAATGTTTTCCGCGCATCCTGTGAAACTCTGTTTGAAGAGGGGACAACTGTAACGATGTTCGTTAGAGCGTTTGACGGATTCGGTGATATGAGCGTCATCCCTGAACCCGTTGACCTCTTTTGTGGTGTCGGAAAAATTAAGTGCGGTGACATATCAAAAACCGGGGCGCTTTGTTGCTACTCCGGCAAAATGAAATATTCAACGAGCATCAACATTCGTAAAGAAGATATTGATAATCGTTTTTTGCTTGATTTGGGTAAGGTGGGAGCGACTGCGAGAGTGGTGATAAACGGTAGAGAGCCTGTTGTTTTCACGAGTGCGCCGTTTGAAGCCGATGTGACGGAATTTGTAGTTAACGGTGAGAACAGCATTGAGATTACTGTTTCGAACACGTTGTCAAATCATTACTCGACCGTTCCGTCACGCTATTCGAACTATCCTCAGGACGCTGTTTCCGGACTCATCGGTCCCGCGACGCTTACCGTTTATAATCTTTTGCAAGTTTGACATAAGCAGCGGCGTTTATCGCGTTTGATGCGGCTGCAGAGGGCGGCAGCGTTTTAACCGCCGTTGCGGGTACGCCGAGCATAAGCGTGTTTTCCGGCACTTGTGTGTTGGCTGTTACCACCGCACCTGCGCCGATAACGGAATTTTTGCCTATAACCGCACCGTCAAGCACTACCGCATTCATGCCGACAAGAACATTGTCTTCAATTGTTGCGCCGTGTACCGTTGCGCCGTGTCCGACAGTAACGCCGCAGCCTACTATTGCAGGGTGTCCCGGGGAGACATGCACCGTCGCGTTTTCTTGAATGTTGGAGTTTTTGCCGACTTTTACTGACGCCATATCTCCTCGCAGTACAGCCCCGAACCAGACCGACGCGCCGCTTTCAATCGTTACATCTCCCGCTACGGTTGCGTTTTCAGCAATGAAACAGCTTTCGTCTATGTTCGGTGTTTTGCCCGAATAGTCAAGTGTCATGTTTTTGATTCCTCCGTTTTTTTTCTATTTTATCACGTTGGAATAAAAAAAACAATGTTACACTCGTTCTGTTTGTGTTGAATTACTCGAAAACTTATTGACGTATTTGTTTTTTTACGCTATCCTATAGATATATGACAAACGGGAGGACGAACATGAAAATTATTCTTGTCGGTGCAGGCTCTGTAGGCGGCACAACCGCAACATTGATGAAAGAAAAGGGATACGACATTGACATCCTTGCAAGTAAGCCCGAACGTGCGGAAAAGATACGTACTCAAGGTTTGACTATTACCGGTGCGCTTGGTGATCACTGTCAAAAATTCACCGCTTATGCAAGCGCAGACGAGCTTACTGAGCAGTATGATGTATGTATTATCGCCACAAAATATTTTGCACTTGCCGATGTCGCGAGACAAATGCTGCCGCATGTAAAAAACGATGGACTTTTTGTTTCGATGCAAAACGGGATTTGTACCGGAATCCTTGCGGATGTCGTCGGGAAAGAACGTACTGTCGGATGTATGATCGGATTCGGCGCAACCATGCTGCCAAACGGTGATGTGAATGTCACAAGCACCGGCGAACTTAAGATAGGTAGACTTACAGGTGTTGTCGACGATAAAATAAAGAATTTGGGCGAAGTGTACAAGTCTGTCCTGCCCACAGTCGTTGTAACCGATATTGACGCTCAACTTTATTCAAAACTTATAGTAAACTCCTGCATAAATGCCATAGCTGCGCTTACTGGCGAGCCTGTCGGCGTTATGCTTAAGGACGAACGAGCGAAAGATATATTTCTTGAAATTGCGCGTGAGGCAACATATCTTTCAAGAAAAATGGGACTGAAAGTGCCGCCATATGCAAAAGTGCTTAACTACAATCTTCTGCTCGTATCCGAGTCAAACGGCTACAAACGAATATGCAAAGGTCTTGTAAGCATTGTCGGCAAAAAGTTCGGACTTGTCCGTCCGTCCACGCTGCAATCGCTTGACAGAGGCGAGAAGACCGAGATAGATATTTTTAACGGCTACATTTCCAAAAACGGCAAGAAATACGGCGTACCCACTCCCGTCAACGATCAAATCTATGACTTAATAAAGAAAATTGAAAACGGCGAAGAGAAATCTTCGATGGACAATCTTGCACGAATCAGATATTGAAACGGATTTAAAACATATAGTTATGAACAGTTATGTGATTGGTATTGCCGGCGGAACAGGCTGCGGCAAGAGTACAATAATACAGCATTTTATTGAACGTTTCGGCGATAAAGTTGCAGTGCTTTGCCAGGACGATTACTACAAAGAACAGCATAACAAGACAATTGACGAAAAGGCAAGGCAAAACTACGATTGTCCGGATGCGTTTGATATTCCGCTTTTTGCCGAGCACATTATGCAGCTTCGTTCGGGACGCAGCGTCAATTGTCCCGTGTATGACTATTCGAAGCATGACAGAAGCGGTGAAGTGACGGTTGTAAATCCCGCTCCCATTTTGCTTTTGGACGGTATTCTTGTTTTGCAGAACGAGCGAATCCGCAATATGATGGATTTAAAAATATTCGTAGATGTCGATGCAGATGTGCGTATTCTTCGCCGACTTCGGCGCGATGTGCACGAACGCGGACGCACTATGGATTCTGTCATTGACCAATATCTCGATACGGTTAAGGCTATGCATGAGATGTATGTTGAGCCAACCAAAAAAGAAGCCGACGTAGTCATTTTTAATGATGAACACCGCGGTGCGTCCCTTGCAATGGTTGATAACTGTATATCGAATTTCCTTTTCAACGAAAACGCATTGAATAATTAAATAGGTTGACGAAAGTTGATTCCCGTCAGCTTAGCAAAGGGGCTGTAAAAAACTGAGTTTTTTACAGCCCCTTTTGGTTTTTTATTTGCGCTCTGCCTTAATTTTTTGCGGATTTTTTGAAAGCGTTGCGAATGTCGAAGTTCATGAATGAATTTCCGAGTTTGTTCTTCGGGAAAATCTTGTTGTACATTGCCTGTACAATCACATATGCGAGTATACCGGCGATTCCTCCGACGATTATGCCGCCGAGAATATCAGAAGGGAAGTGGACGAACAGGTAATTACGCGACGCACCCATAAGAATCACAAAAACGAACGCAAGCCAGCTGATATTTTTCTTGCAGAAAAGGAAGACGGGTGTCATTGCAGCCATTGCTGAGGTGGTGTGTCCCGACGGGAATGAATATTTGCTCTCGAGATTACCGTTTATCTCAAGCCAACGGTTCTGCCACAATTCACTTGTTGCATACGGACGCGGGCGGGCGACGACGTTCTTTATCGTGATGTTCGTCAAAAGAGCGCCGATGATGATTCCGCCGAGCATCCCCGCGCCTACTTTGCGGGTTTTTTTGAACATTATGAAAATCAGTGACAGAAGAATAAGGAAAATGCCGTCTTCACCGAGCAATGTGAAATTCTTGAAGAAAAAGTCAAAGAATCCGCCTGCCGAACCGTTGTGAAGATTGTAATAAAAATCGAGTATTGCGGAATCAAACGAAGCGAATGTAGTATTCAGCCACTGTGACGCCTTTGTCATATTTTCCGCGAGAATAATAGGTACCTGTTCCATGCTAAACTCCTTAGAAATTTAAATGATTTATATCAGCCTGCAAAATCAGCAGGAGATGTTGAAAATCGAGAACATCGACTTGAAAGCATTGTAGATGCCGATGCATTTGTTCATAAAAGCCGTATAATCTTTTGTTTCCGGCTCTTTTACCTTAGTCCAATTGTTTGGAGGCCCGAGAATGTATCCAAGCGGAAGCGCATTGACACCGGCTTCGCCTTCGGAGTATCTCTCAACGCCGAGGGCGCGAATGTCGAGGTAAAGGTGCATTCTTTCGGGGAAAAGTCCCAAGCCGAGAAATTCACCTTTTCCGGTTGCGCTTTTCCACATGCGCCAGCTTATTTCACTGCGAATTACGTTTTCGTACGCCTGCTTGTCGTTTATAGTATTGCGCTTTGCTGTGTCCCAAAGTTGATTGCACTTTTTGACTTCCTTATAGTTGAGAGACAGAGTCTTTTCCATGCGTTGACTTATGCCAAGGTGAATATCCTCTGCACCCTTTATTGTCATCTGAATGAACTCGTATACCTGTTCGCCGCCTGCGCCGTAAAAATAGTTGCAAAACTCTCGCATTTTTGCGTCGTAATCGCAGTACGGGTCAGCAAGCAAGCTTGCGAGGAGATATGATCTCAAGTCCGCAAATTCAGTGTCGACAGCCGGAAGAAAATATATGCCCTCGACGTATACACCTTTTGCGTTGTGTTCGTAAAGTATCTGCATGTTTCTTTGCAGTACGCCGAAGTTGGGGAAAATGCACGTGGTGTTTCTGAAGTTTGTTGCATAATCCCAAATGTAAAGTCTGTTGCAAATTTCGCCCCAGCCTTTGAGATCGCTCATGAAGTTGATGTTGCGTTCACATGTGGAATCATCAAGGGTATCGGCGAAACAGCACTCGCCGTCGCAAAGTCTGACTATAACATTTTTAAGAGGTCTGACCAATTTCGGAGGTTTTCTCGTATACTGATAAGCAAAAGTGTCGATGGCGACATTGTCGTATTGACCTGTTGCGGCGACAGCAGCCGCTATCTTATTCGCGAATGTCAGCATTGTGCCGGCTTGCGAGCCGTTTTCTTCGTCGAGTTTTTTGCAGTTGTCGCACTGGCAGTATTTCTGGTTATCGCTCTGAGTAATTGAAACGATTTGAAGTGCGGCATTGGGGTCGTGACGGTTTTTGAGCAGTTCTATAACCTCATCAGTGACGATTTTGCAAACGTTTTCGTTTGTAAGACAAAGCTGGGTTGGCATGCGTTCGCCGTCTCTTAATGCAAAATACTCGGGGTGGGATTCAAAATACTTGTCCTTGCTGCAGAATTGCGAAGTCAGCGTGTGGCAGAAGCCGCTGATATAATTGACCGTGCCGCCGTATTTCCGGCTGATTCTGCTGTATGCGCCGCCGTTAAGACCGTTTGAAATGCAATATTCCTCATTCTTTGTTGAACCTAAACGCCAGTCGGTTTCGGTGTATTCAAAAAACGGGTCGTATCTTATTTCTACATCTTCCGGAATGATTAAATCCGAGCCGTCGTTTGTGAAGCTCTCACCGGAAACAAAGCAGCGATAACCGCCGTAGTTACTGAGCAGACGGCATACACCGTAAATGTTACCGCGGGTGCCTTTACCTACGATTGCAATGCCGCCCTCAAAACTTTTGATTATGTATGCACCGTCTTCAAGTTCGGAAACATCCACAGAAAATCTTTCTGTGTTTCCGACAGTAATTTCAAAACCCTCGGCTGCGGCTGCATCAGTTACCAGCTGATAATCGACGCCGGTGGAATTCTTAACTGTGGATTTGAGATATTCCGCCGCGGCTTTTGTATAATCGTCAGCTTCGACGGAAATGACGATTCTGATATTTTCCGGAGTTTCCGCTGCCGCTGCTGACGCAGCGAACGACATGAATGAAACGACTGCTATCAGAACCGATAGAAGTGTCAAAAATAATTTTTTCATGAATTCCTCCAAAAAAATTAAGTATCACAAAACCAAACGAAGCAGATACCATGCTGAGCTATTGTTGCGCTCTTGTCATGCTTTTCGCAAGAACAACAGGTATCCGCTCCGTGTCGATTCTCTTAAAAATTCATATGCGGGATATGAATCTGCAAAAATCAGCAGGAAATTTTGAATATCGAGAAAAATGACTTGAATGTATCATACAGGCTGATGCACTGATCCATCAGTTCCGTGTAATCCTTTGTTTCGTTTTCTTTCTGATTGTTCCAATCGTTGGGGTCGCCGAGAATCAATTTCAGTGACAGTGAATTGATTCTTTTGCCCTCGGTGAACCTTTTTGCACCCGAAGCGAGAACATCGCGATAAAGTCTCATTCTTTCAGGGAAAAGACCGAAGCCGGCAAATTCACCTTTGCGCGCCGAACTTTTCCACATGCGCCAACTTATTTCGCTGCGAATGACATTTTTGTACGCCTGTTCGTCATTTACGGTGTTGCGTTTTGCGGTATCCCAAAGACTGTCGCATTTCTTGATTTCGCTTCTGCTTAACGAAAGCGAGGACTTAATGCCGTTGTAAATTGAAAGGTGAACGTCCTCTGTGCCATCAATCGTCATCTGAATAAATTCATAAATCTGCTTACCGCCGGCTCCGTAATAGTAGTCGCAGAATTCACGCATTTTTGCGTCGTAGTCGCAGTAGGGGTCTGCAAGCAGGTTTGCGATAAGGTACGATCTCAAGTCGGCAAATTCCGTGTCGACATCCGTCAGATAATAGTTGCCCTCAACGTATACGCCTTTTGCGTTATTTTCGTAGAGCACTTGCATGTTTTTCTGTAACACTCCGAAGTCGGGGAAAATAGCCGTTGTATATGCATAGTTTGTTGCATAATCCCAAATGTAAAGTCTGTCGCAAATTTTGCCCCACTCACTGAGATCGCTCATGAATTTCGTGTTGCGATCACACGACGGATCATCAAAAGTGTCCGCAAAACAGCATTCAATGCTGCAAAGTCTGACTATTACGTTGGGTTCTGGTCTGACAACTTTTGGGGGAGTTCTGGTATATTGATAAGCAAATGTATCAATGGCGACATTGTCGTATTTTCCTGTAGCGGCGACAGCTGTTGCTATTTTATTGATGAACGTCAGCAGTGAACCGGCCTGCGATCCGTTTTCTTCATCTATCTTTTTGCAATTGTCGCACTGACAGTAACCTTGGTTATCATCCTGAGTAAGCGAAATGATTTGAAGCGCGGCAGTGGGATCATGGCGGTTCTTGAGCAATTCAAAAACTTCATTCAAAACGATCTCGTATACGTCGTCATTCGTAAGACAAAGCTGATACGAAACGCGTTCGCCATCTCTCCATGCGAAATACTCGGGGTGAGATTCAAAATACGTGTTCCTGCTGCAGAACTGCGTGGCGAGCGTGTGGCAGAAGCCGCTTATGTAGTTAACCGTGCCGCCGTATTTTGAATTTATTCTGTTGTAACCGCCGCCGTTAAGACCGTTGGCGATTGAATAATCCTCATGTGATGTCGACCCCAAACGCCAGTCGGTTTCGGTGTACTCGAAAAACGGGTCGTATCTTATGTCTACGTCTTCCGGAATGATTAAATCCGAACCGTCATTCGTGAAGCTCTCGCCCGCGACAAAGCAGCGATAACCGCCGTAATCTTTGAGCAGACGGCATACACCGTAAATGTTGCCGCGAGTACCTGCGCCTATGACGGCAACGCCGCCGTCAAAGCTCTTGATTATGTATGCGCCGTCATCAAGTTTTGAAACATCCGCCGAATATCTGTCCGTGTTTCCGACTGTAATTTCAAAACCTTCGGGTTCGACTGCATCGGTTACTATTTGATAATCGACGCCGGTGGAATCTTTGACGGTGGATTTCAGATATTCCGCCGCAGCTTTTGCGTAATTGTCAGCTTCGTCAGAAATGACGATTCTGATATTTTCCGGAGTTTCCGCTGCTGACACCGACGCTGTGATCGACACGCATGAAACGATTGCTATCAGAACTGACAGGAACGTTAAAAATAGTTTTTTCATGAGTTTCTCCTTATCCTGTTTTTTTACCACCTATGGCAGCACGTAAATTTTAACATATCGGTGCATAAAAATCAATCTCAATATGATATGGTGTCAATATTTTCGTCCGGTTGAACAAATTTATACGGCAGTTTTGTTGCAAAACGAATAATACGGGTTGCAGCGGCTTGAATCTCGCCGAGCGTTATCCCTTCCTGTTTGCCGAGCGTCGCGAGAAGTGTTCCGTCCGGTTTTTGTCTGCCCGCGCGTGCTCCGCCGGGCATAAGAACGTCAACCCCTGCGCGGACTCTGTATGCCTGATCTTTCATTGCGGGGAATTCCGGCGACGCCGAACTCTGCATCCACCAGTCTGTCATTACGATTCCGTCGAATTTCCACTCACCGCGAAGAACTGATGTCACAAGTTCAAAGTTGTAATGCCCCCAAACGCCGTTTATTTTGTTGTACGACGTCATCAATGTCTTCGGAGAAGACTCTTTTATGCATATTTCAAAACCTTTAAGGTATATTTCGCGAAGAGCACGTTCCGACAAAACTGAATCGTTCTTTGTTCGCCTGATTTCCTGGTTGTTGCAGCTGAAATGTTTCGGACAAGCCGAAACGCCGTTTTTTTGAAGTCCGTTTACGACAGCAGCCGCATTTTTACCCGCGACCAGCGGATCCTCGGAGAAGTATTCGAAGTTTCTGCCGCACAGCGGATTTCTGTGTATGTTCATTCCGGGGGCAAGCAAGACGTCAGAACCGCGTTCAAGCATTTCCTTGCCGAGCAGCTCGTACAGTTCACTTACAAGATCTGTGTTCCACGCAGACGCAAGCGCGGTGCCGTTCGGCAGAAGTGCGGATGATTGCGCAAGACGTATGCCCGACGGCCCGTCGGTACATGTTACCGCCGGTATGCCTTTTTTCCGCAGAGAGGGGAGAACGCCGCAGAAAACCGAGGCGTTGCCTTTTGCGCCCAAGGGCGAGTTCATAACATATGCTCCGCGCGTGACAGCCTCAAGTTCGTCATTCGTCAGCGTTCCCACAAGTTCTTCGATAGTCGCGCTGCCGTTTATTACGTTTTCGAGAGTGATGTTTTTGTCGGTTCGTTCAACGTACGGCGGAAGTGAATTCAGGATTTTTTCCTTAAGGTCAACCGTTCTCGTCGGCGACGGTTCGAATGTAACGTCCGCTTTTCCGTTGGAATAAAGCGGACGCAGCCGCATGAACCTGTTTTCGTACGCAACCGCGGACACTTCCGTTAATTGTTCGTAAATGCGCAGTTTCGCTTCTTTGTGAATGCCCGATGAAACGGTGTGGCGTACATCCGTGCCGATTCTTATATCATAGTCACCTTTTTCAAGAACGTATGCCGATTTATGTCCGGTTATGCCGTTATCATCATACGATGCAAGTGCGTAAATCGAAAAAGTGAGCTTTAGCTTCTGAGTTTCACCCGGCTTCAATTCGTTCGTTTTTGCGAATGCGACAAGGCGCATCGTCGGGTTGACCAGTTTGTCGCCGTTGAAAGCGCAGTACGCCTGCACGGTTTCTTTTCCGATGAATCCGCCTGTGTTGGTCACGTTGACCGTGACCGAAATGCCGTCTTCGTTTTCCGTTAAGGACGGATTTGAATACTCAAATGTTGTGTAGGATAACCCGAATCCGAAAGGAAACAGAACTTTTTCGGGGCAAAATGTTTCGAAGTATCTGTAACCGACAAAAATGTCTTCGACGTATCTATTCAGTTTTTTGCCGCCGAAATTCGCCGCAGACGGATAGTCGGTGTATTTACGTGCAATTGTGTCCGTCAACTTGCCCGACGGAGTCACCGCGCCGGATACCACATCCGCAACTGCGTTGCCGGTTTCCATGCCGCCTTGCCAGCAGATAAGAACGCACGGAATGTTGTATTTTTCAATCCACGAAAAGTCAAATATGCCGCCGATGTTCAGTATGACGCACGTGCGCCGAAAATAAAGCGTCACGAGTGTAAGCATTTGTTCTTCTTTGTCGGTGAGATAGTAACTGCCTTTTTCAAGGGTGTTTTCTCTGTCCTCACCTGCGGCTCTGCCGATAACCACAAAAGCGGTGTCGGAGTCGTTTGCGGCTTCGCGGACAACAGCTTCGCACAGCGGCATTTCATCGTAGCACATCGGCCAGTGCCCCCAGAAACCGTTGTCTACGGGATTGTTCTTGCGCCATTGTGTGTAAATGCGGTCAAGATTATCGTTGATATTGATGCTTTCGTTTGCTTTCAGCCCGTCCGATATACTGATTTTGTAATGTGCATTTACATCGCCGCCCGAACCGTATCCTACGAAAAATGTGTCATATTGGACGCGCCCGAATACGGATACATTGTTATCCGGGGTTAACGGCAATATGTCCCCGTCATTTTTTAACAACACGATGCTCTCCGCAGCCGCGCGCCTGCATGCTTCGCTTATACCGTCCTGAGGCGGAAGAAAATCAGCCGTGCTCTTGACAGAGGTCTGCGAAACACCGTTTGTGACGCCGTTTACTATCTTTCCGATTGCCTTGTTTAGTTTTTTCGGTATTTTCATGCGTACCACCTTCTCAATACGATTCAATTGTATTTTAGCATATGGAACTGAGAAAATAAAGAAAAATTTTCTGCACTTCTAATATATGTGCACTCGGGAGTTTGACAGTTTAAATTAATAAAAGTAATCGTTAGGCGTTGATGCGCCTAATTTTTTCATGTCA
>CAVKLD010000040.1:0-16423 GCA_963657065.1 bacterium | reverse complement strand
GAAATAGCTCTTACCTACATCTACGGAATCGGTCGTAAAACTGCAAGCGACATTATAAAGGCAACAGGTGTTGACCCCGACATCAGAGTCAAGGATCTCACCGAGGACGATGTTTCAAAACTTCGTGAGTACATCGACCATCATGTAAAAGTTGAAGGCGATCTCGTAAGAGAAACACAGTACGACATAAAAAGACTTATCGACATCGGCTGCTATCGCGGCATCCGTCACCGCAAGGGGCTTCCCGTAAGAGGCCAGCGCTCAAAGACGAACGCCCGCACCCGCAAGGGTCCCAAGAAGACGATAGCAAACAAGAAGAAGTAAGGAGGGTAAAGTATGGCTACAAAGACAGTCGCTAAAAAAGGCGCGACACGCAAACGCCGTGAACGTAAAAATATCGATCGTGGTGCAGTTCATATTCAGTCCACCTTCAATAATACTATCGTCACAATTTCCGACACGATGGGCAATACCGTTTCATGGGCATCCGCCGGTGAAATGGGATTCAGAGGCTCAAAGAAATCCACTCCGTTCGCAGCGCAGACAGCAGCGGAAACTGCTGCCAAGGCAGCTATGGAGCATGGTATGAAGACCGTTGAGGTTTTTGTCAAAGGCCCCGGACAGGGAAGAGAAGCAGCTATCAGAGCGCTTCAGACAGCCGGTCTTGAGGTTACGATGATAAAGGATGTAACTCCTATTCCCCACAACGGCTGCCGTCCTCCCAAGAGAAGACGTGTATAATCATTTCAGGAGGTAAAAAACTATGGCAAGATATACCGGTGCGGTGTGCAAACTTTGCCGCCGTGAAGGCAAAAAGCTTTTCTTGAAGGGCGATCGTTGCTATTCAGGTAAGTGCGCGCTTGACCGTCGTGCTTATGCACCCGGACAGCACGGACAGGGCCGCAAGAAAACTTCCGAATACGGCACACAGCTTCGTACGAAGCAGACCGCAAGAAGATACTACGGCGTAAACGAGAGCCAGTTCAGAAAGTATTTCGATATGGCTGAAAAGCAGGCCGGCATGACGGGTGAAAACCTGCTCCGTATCTGTGAATCCAGACTTGATAACATTGTCTACCTTCTCGGTTGGGCATCATCCCGCGCAGAAGCAAGACAGCTTGTTAATCACGGTCACTTCACCGTTAACGGCAGAAAGGTTGACATTCCTTCGTACCTTTGCAGGGCCGGCGAATCACTCGCTATCAGAAAGAAGAGTCTCGACAGCGAAAAGTTTAAGGCTGTCCTTGAGGCTAATGCGTCAAGACCTGTTCCCGCGTGGCTTGAGCTTGATGCCGAGAATAACGCCGCGAAAGTGGTAGCTCTTCCGGAAAGAGATCAGATTCTTGCTCCCGTCGAAGAACACTACATCGTCGAGCTTTATTCGAAGTAATAACAGCTTAATCCGCAGTATTTTACATTTAACTATAAGGAGGGTTTTGAATGATAGGTATTGAGAAGCCCGGCATAACGGCTGTCGATCTTGCGTCGGACGGTTCACACGGTAAATTTGTGCTTGAACCCCTTGAAAGAGGATTCGGCACAACGATCGGAAACAGCCTTCGCCGCGTTCTTTTGTCCTCTCTCAAGGGTTACGCCATTACTTCCGTAAAGATTGACGGCGTTCTCCATGAGTTCTCAACGATTGAGGGTGTGAAAGAGGATGTTACGGAAATCGTCCTTAACTTAAAGAGCGTTATTCTTAAAATACAAGGCAACGGCCCCAAGACGATGTACATCGATGTCAGCAATTCGACTGAGCTTACGGCAGGCGATATCCAGGCGGACAGTGAAGTGGAAATACTTAATCCCGAATGGCACATTGCAACCTTAAGCACGGATGCTCACGTTCACATGGAGCTTACCGCCGATATCGGCAGGGGCTACGTCTCCGCAGAGCGTAATAAGGCGATGCTCAATCCGCCCATCGGCGTGATTGCGATCGACTCAATTTACACTCCCGTTAATAAAGTAAATTACACAGTCGAGAATACGCGCGTAGGCGATATTACCGACTACGACAAGCTTACTCTCGAAGTTTGGACAAACGGAACCATGACCGCAAGGGATGCCGTTTCGTTTGCTGCCAAGATCCTCAACGAACACCTCAATCTCTTCGTAGATCTGTCCGAGGAAGTCGGCGGTGAAGAGATATTGGTCGTTAAGGATAACGACGGAAGCAAGCAGACGCTTGAGATGACCGTTGAGGAGCTTGACCTTTCCGTTCGCTCGTTTAACTGTCTTAAGAGAGCGAACATTCACAAAGTCGGCGATCTTATACAGAAGTCCGAAGACGAAATGATGAAAGTGAGAAACCTCGGCAGAAAGAGCCTTGACGAAGTCATTGCTAAACTTGCCCAGTACGGCCTTCACCTTCGTCAGGAGGATGAATAAGACGTCCGACAATAACCTTTATTCAGATAAGGAGTGATTTTAGATGCCCGGAACCAGAAAGCTCGGAAGACCTACCGATCATCGTAAGGCTATGATGAGAGCTATGGTAACTTTCCTTTTGGAAAACGGCAAAATTGAAACCACCGTTACAAGAGCTAAAGAAGTACGCGCTATGACCGAGAAGATGATCACGCTTGCAAAAGAAGATAATCTTCACAACAGACGTCAGGCTCTTGCATACATCACAAAGAAAGACGTCGTTGCGAAGCTCTTTACCGAGATCGCACCGAAGTATGCTGATGCAAAGGGTGGCTACTGCCGCATAATCAAAACAGGTCCCCGTCGCGGCGACGCTGCGGAGATGTGCATAATTGAGCTTGTTTAACACGGCTTGGTGACTTGAACTGTCAGATTGCGTTTTTGTGCAGTCCGACAAAAAAAGAATTAAAAGGACTGTATTTTGCGCGCTGCATTAAATGCCGCCAGAGTACAGTCTTTATTTTTATGCAAATGTTTGCCGGGTAAATTCACTCGGCGGGCGAAACGCCGACGCCGCCTTTACGGCTGCATGATTTGCAATGAAATAAAAAATATGCACAACACCTGACCGCTTCACACCGAAAAAATATTTGCGGCTGTCTGCGTTTTACTGTGCGGTAATTTTTACTTTGAATTTCACCGCGGTGCATTCACCGTTAATTTTGTTTTTTTTGCATCGCTTGCAAAAAATAAAAAAATATGATAAAATATATATAAAGGAGTGATATTGTGTTTGAAAATGGTTCTTTTGTTATATACGGAACAAACGGAGTGTGCGCGGTGACGGACAGAAGAGTTGAAAAGCAATACGGTGTCGAAAGAGAATATTATGTTCTCGTTCCGCTTGAAAAAAACAATTCGTCTATTTTTGTACCGACGGACAATGAAATGCTAATTGCCAAAATGCGGAATCTTTTGAGTCGTGACGAAATAACCGAACTGATTTTATCGCTGCACGGGAGCAAAATCGAATGGGAGCGTGACAATAAAAAACGCATTGAAAATGAAAATATCATTTTCGAGCACGGCGACAGAGGTGAAATGCTGTCCCTTATCAGATGTCTGAGGATTAGGAAAAACGAACTTTCCGCCGTCGGCAAACGCCTGCCTGCCGCCGATGACGGAATTTTGAAAAAAGCCGAAAAGCTCATACACGAGGAATTTGCATTCTCTCTCGGAATTTCACCCGATGATGTTCCCGACTTTATAAAAAGTGTGCTGGAATGCGCCGACTGTACATAAAAATTTTTTACAGCCGATTAAAACCCGTTTCACGCGGCAAAAATACTTCCGAAAGAATTTTTCAGGGAGTGAATGTACATGACCGTTAAACGCGGAGATATATACTATGCCGATTTAAGTCCCGTGGTTGGCTCGGAACAGGGGGGAGTGCGTCCGGTGCTTATTATTCAGAATGACATGGGCAACAAATACAGTCCGACGGTTATTGCGGCGGCAATAACAAGCAAACGCTACAAAACGCCGCTGCCGACGCACATAAACGTAAATGCCGACGGGTGCGGTTTGCAGCAGGATTCTGTCGTTTTGCTCGAACAGGTGCGAACCATTGACAAAAAGCGTTTGCGCGAACACATGGGTTCGCTCGGCGATGCCGAAATGAGCCGCATCAATGACGCCCTGTCCGTCAGTTTCGGTTTGTAAAAAATTTTACAAGTTCAAAAAAATATGGAAATTGCCTTCGCGATATGTTACACTGTATATGTATAGCATCTGCGGAGGTTGTTTTATATGGATTTTAATGATTTGGCTGCAAAAGTCGCGCATGCGATATCTTGTAAATACGGAAAAAAAGTGCTGAAAAAAGGACCCGCGCCGATTATTCCCGTTTCCAAAACCGCAGCGGTTTCCGGCGGCTGTTACCGTCTTGGTTTTGCGCGAAAAGAGATAAATCCGGATGAATTCGGCAAAAAAACATATTGGATTGCCGGTCACGGTTCGGGACACGCCATGGAGGGCGTGCTTACCGATGTTTTCGTGCATGCAGTGTGGATTGACGTCGGTGCGGATGAGGGAATAGTGTGGCTCAGCGGCGACATTGTCGGACTTACGAATATTGAAGTAAATGAAATAAGACGCAGGATAAAAGCCGAACCGGAGTTTTCGAAGTGCATCGGCGTTAATTTCAGTTGTACGCATTCCCATTCGGGGATTGATACGGTCGGCTACTGGGGCAAGGCAAACGCATTGAGCATTCCCTCAAACGGCAAGGACGAAGCGTATATGGAAAAGCTCTTTTCGCAGTCCGTGAAAGCCGCAAAAGAGGCATTCGCAAACCGCACGGCGGGCAAATTGTACACGGGAAGGCATTCGATTGAGGGCGGACTGTTTACAAAACGCCGCCTGCCCGATAAACACGAAGTTCTTACCCGAATCCGTTTCGTGCCGAATGACGGAACAAATGAAACGTGGCTTATAAATGTAGGTGCGCATCCGAATTCGCTCGGCGGCGGCAACAGAATGCTTTCCGCCGAATATCCGTACTTTATGAGGGAGCGAATTGCCGAAAAAACCGGTGCAAACGTGCTGTTCGGCATAGGCGCGATAGGCGGTATGGATGCGGCTGAATTTGACAGCGAAGACAATGTAAACAACATAAAGCTGCAGGGACGGTTCTTTGCCGATGCTGCAATTGCGGTTGATAATGACAAACAGCTTGACCCGGTGATAAAAATCAACAGACGACAGTTTTATCTGCCTGTCGACAACTACGTGTTGCTTCTGCTTGCCATGCGCGGAACAATGAGTTTTGAGCCTTTTTCGTGCAAAGAGAGCGAAACCGGCATAGCAATGCGCAGTGAAATGACATATATGACATTCGGAAGTCAAAAAATTCTGCTTTTGCCCGGCGAGAGTTTCGTGTGCACCGTTTACGGTGGCTACGAACCTGCCGAGCGTTCCTCAACAGGCAAAAGCTCCGATATCAATCCCGCGCCGCTTGCCGAAATCTGCGGCGACAGTGAAATGATAGCGTACGGTATTACAAACGATATGGCGGGTTACGTCGTTGCGCCGAATGACTTCTGTCTGCATCCCACACAGGCGTTTTTGAATCCCACAAACGATATTCGCGGTGACAGACACTACCACGAAACAAATTCCATGGGGATTCAAACGCAAAGGGTCATAGCGGATACATTCGCGCAGCTTGTGAAGGATTTTTGATTGCGCCGCGATATTGACAGCGGCACGAAATTCAGCTCAAATTGAAAACGGGTCGCCGTATTAGACTCGACACAAGACGAAAAAAAGAAATATAAAAAAACGCCGTAATTCACATGCCGCACCGAAATCGGGTGAATGTGAATTACGGTTCTTGATTATTATAACTTTTTGCATTTCCGTGCAGCCGGGAATCAACCTCATACAGCCCTATGCTGCATGGATTATTTCTGTGCTTTTTCGTTGTCGCGATTCGCGATAAATTCATTCATTGCGTCGCGAATGTCTTTGCGGTCAAGTTTATAGAACAGCATCGGAATCATGCTCAATCCCGTGCAAATTCCGGGGATAAACCAATAGGCAGCCATCACGATATTCTGCATGTGCGGGGTGACCTCTGCGAATGTCATTGTTCCCACGTATCCCGAAAGTCCGACCGTGAAAATGCCGACTGCGACGGAAAATGCGTTTGCCAGCTTGAAAGAAAGGCTCAAAACTGAGTATTGTATCCCCTCGGTACGTCTGCCCGTTGTCATTTCGCGGTAGTCGACTGTATCCGACAGCATGACGAGGGGCGCGAAACCGTGTGGTCCGAACATGAAATTGATTACAAACTGACCGGCGAGAATGCCCCAAAGTGAATGGAACCAATCCGGACCGAATGCGAACAGCAGATAGTATCCAATCGATACAACGGCTCCGTAAACGCCGAAAATCATGAAAGTTTTTTTAACGCCTATTTTTTTTGAAATGGCGGGGGTGAGTACAATTGAAAGCGTTGACGGTATAGCCGCGCCGATGCCGAGGATTATCGGAAGGTTTTCACCCGCGAGAGTGATGCCGAGTCCCGGAATCGTCACCTCGTCAAGAAGCACGGCAGCCGCCTGCACACCGATGGAAACCGCCATGTTCCTGCCGAATCCGAGCATGTTTATCAGGAAAATAATCATGAGCGGTTTGTTCGACGCAAGCTCCGACATCATTGCTTTTATAGTCATTTTGTTCGGTTCGCTCTTTACAACTTCTTTTGAACCTTTCACCATTATCATGGTGAAAACAATCGCCGCTGCACCCATTGCCAGTGCGGAAATGATATATTCTTTTTTTGTGATAACCGCCGATTTCGTGAGCGTGCATATAACCGGTACGATAAGGTTCGGCGCAACGAGAGCAAGCGACTTGAGCATGTTTGCGATTCCCGCACAGTTGTTTTTCTCCTCGCTTGAAGAACTTAAAACCGCAAGCATGCCCTGACTCGGAATGTCTGCAAAGCTCATTGCGACGTTCCACAAAACGGTTGTGACGGTTATGTATGCGTATTTTGAAAGATCACTTTGAAAATCGAACGCTACGAACATCAGGGTCGTTATTAACGCGAACGGTATGATGCTCATGGCGACGAACGGCTTCATCTTGCCGGATTTGAAGTGCGCCGAATCGATAATGTTGCCGATTACGGGGTCTGCAAAAGAACTGATTATTTTTGCAATAAGAATTATCAACGCGCATTTCGTAAGGTCGGCGGCGAGTACGCTTGTGTAAAACTGCGACTGGTAGGTGTTTATGTATCCTATCAGCATTTGAATGCCGAAAATACCCAACGAGTATATAGCCGTTTTGCCGAATGTGAGGGTTTTCTGCTGTTTTTCCATGCCGGTTTTCTCCTCTTGTATCGTTTACTTGTATTTTAACATGATACGGATGATATTTCAATAAAAAAACTTCAACAATAAGAGATTGAAAAAAACAAATATTGTGAACATTTGTTCGATTTTCCCTGTTTACATTGCGCAAAAAGTGTGGTAGAATACTGTGTAAACCAACATGGGGGTGACTTCGGAGATGAGCGCCGATAAATTTGAGCTTGTGTCGCAGTACAAACCTACCGGGGATCAGCCGCAGGCGATATCGCAAATTGCCGACGGACTTCGCCGCGGGTATAAAGAGCAGACGCTTCTTGGCGTCACGGGTTCAGGCAAAACATTTACAATGGCTAATATTATCGCTCAGGTTAACCGTCCCACGCTTGTACTGGCGCACAATAAAACGCTTGCCGCGCAGTTGTGTTCGGAGTTTCGCGAGTTTTTTCCGCATAACGCGGTGGAATATTTCGTGTCATACTACGATTATTATCAGCCCGAGGCGTATATTGCTTCAACCGACACTTATATAGAAAAAGATTCGGCGATAAACGACGAAATTGACCGTCTGCGTCATTCCGCCACTTCGGCACTGTCGGAGCGCAGGGACGTCATAATCGTAGCGAGCGTGTCGTGCATCTATTCACTCGGCAGTCCCATTGATTACAAGAGCATGGTTATTTCTCTGCGTTCGGGCGTGCAGCTTGAACGTGATGATTTGATAAAGCGGTTAGTGGATATTCAGTACGAGCGCAACGACCTTGATTTCTCGCGAAATCACTTCAGGGTCAAGGGCGATGTTGTGGACATTTTTCCCGTGTATACAAACGACACCGCAGTAAGAATAGAATTTTTCGGCGACGAGATTGACAGGATAAGCGAGATTAACCCCGTAACGGGCGACACGAAAAACGTGATTTCGCATGTCGCGATATATCCCGCGTCGCACTACGTCGTGTCGCGTGACAAGCTCGAAAACGCTTCAAAAGAAATACTTGCGGAAATGGAGCAGCGCGAAAAGGAGTTTATTTCGGAGGGCAAGCTCATTGAGGCTCAGCGTATACGTCAGCGCACGGAATATGACATGGAGATGCTGCTTGAAACGGGTTTTTGCAAAGGCATTGAAAATTATTCGCGCACGATGTCCGGCAGAGAACCGGGCAGCGCACCGTTTACGCTGCTTGATTTCTTTCCGGAGGATTTTGTGCTGTTCGTCGATGAGTCGCACGTTACGCTCCCGCAGGTCAGGGGCATGTACGCCGGCGACAGAAGCAGAAAAGACAGCCTGATAAATTTCGGTTTTCGCCTTCCGTCCGCCTATGACAACAGACCGCTTACGTTTGATGAATTTTACGCAAGAACAGGACAAAAAGTATTCGTCAGTGCAACTCCGGGAGAGCTTGAACGTAAACTCAGCATTCGGATTGCCGAGCAGGTCATACGCCCCACGGGACTTCTCGACCCGGAGATAGAAGTCCGTCCGACGGAGGGTCAGATAGACGATATCATATCAGAAATAAACATAAGAACGGCGAAAAACGAGCGTGTCCTTATCACGACGCTCACGAAACGAATGGCGGAAGACCTCACGGATTACCTTGCCGATTACGGTATAAAGGTTCGCTACATGCATCACGATGTCGACACTATGGAACGTATGGAAATTATAAGGGATTTGCGGCTCGGCGAATTTCAGACGCTTGTCGGGATAAACCTGTTGCGCGAGGGACTTGATATTCCCGAAGTGTCGCTTGTGGTTATTCTTGACGCCGATAAAGAGGGATTTTTGCGCAGCGAAACATCGCTTATACAGACGGTGGGCAGAGCGGCGCGAAACGCCGGCGGCAAGGTTATTATGTACGCCGATGAGGTCACGCCGTCAATGGAACGCGCAATAAAAGAAACGTTCCGCCGACGCGGTATACAGCAGAAATACAACGAGGAACACGGCATAATTCCGAAAACTATCGTCAAGGACATTCGTGATATCATTGAAATATCAAATACGCACAAAACCTCGCGGCTCGACGGCAAAAAACTTACGAAAAAAGAACGCGATGACCTTATTGCGCGTCTTACAAAAGAAATGCGCGCCGCCGCAAAGATACTCGACTTTGAATCGGCAGCATTCATCAGGGATAAAATAGCAAAACTCAGAGACGGAGAATAGAAATTGGCAGAACGTAAAATACGCATTGTAGGCGCAAAAGAACATAATTTAAAAAATGTTGACCTCGAAATTCCGCGTGACAAGCTCGTTGTTTTTACCGGACTTTCGGGTTCCGGCAAGTCCACGCTTGCATTTGACACGATATATGCCGAGGGACAGCGTCGGTACGTCGAAAGTCTGTCGTCGTATGCGCGTCAGTTTTTGGGGCAGATGGAAAAACCAGACGTGGAGCTTATCGAGGGGTTATCTCCCGCAATTTCGATTGACCAGAAAACCACGTCGAAAAATCCGCGTTCGACGGTCGGCACGGTGACGGAGATATACGACTATCTCCGCCTTCTGTACGCCCGTATAGGAATACCGCACTGTCCCGTTTGCGGACGTGAAATAAAGGGACAGAGCGTCGATCAGATGACCGACAGGATACTTGCGCTCCCTGAAGGAACGAAGCTCATGCTTATGGCTCCTGTTGTGCGAAACCGCAGGGGCGAGCACGTGAAAATTCTCGAAAACGCCCGAAAACAGGGATTTGTCCGCGCCCGTATCGACGGCGAAATGCGTGAACTCAGCGAAGAAATAAAACTTCAAAAAACGAATAAACACACAATAGAAATTGTTGTCGACCGCCTTGTCGTGCGTGACGGCATCCGTTCGCGTGTGTCGGATTCTCTTGAAAGCGCACTGAAAATAGCCGACGGCATTGTGTGTGTGTCGGTTGTCGGCGGTGAGGATATGATTTTTTCGCAAAATTATGCCTGCCCCGACCACGACGTCAGTTTCGGCGAGTTAAGCCCGCGAATGTTTTCGTTCAACAATCCGTTCGGCGCGTGTCCTCAGTGCGCGGGGCTTGGAATATACAAAAAAGTCGCGCCCGAACTGATACTTCCCGACCGCCGGCTGTCGATAAATAAAGGCGCGGTAAAGGGATGCGGCTGGACAAACGAAAAATACGGCACGATAGCGCGCATGTACATGGAAGGTATTGCCGACAGATATGGTTTTACGCTCGATACACCGATAAAGGATATACCGGAAGACGGCGTGAATGCGATACTTTACGGTACGGGCAGCGAAATGTTGAAGCTCAAACGCAAGTTGCCCACAGGCATCACCGAATACGAAGCTCCGTTTGAGGGAATAGTCAATAATCTTGAACGCCGTTACCGCGAAACATCGAGCGAGTGGTCGCGCTGGGAGATAGAAATGTTCATGCATGAGCATGAATGTCCGTCATGCGGCGGCTCAAGACTGAAAAAAGAGATTCTTGCGGTGACGGTCGGCGGAAAAAATATATTTGATTTTACACGCATGTCGATTACCGAAGAACTTGATTTTCTCGATTCGCTGAATCTTACCGAGCGCGATGAATTCATAGCACGCGGTATAATCAAAGAAATCCGTTCGCGTCTTGAATTTCTGAAAAAAGTCGGACTTGACTATCTTACGCTTTCGCGTTCGTCGGGTACGCTTTCGGGCGGCGAAAGTCAGCGGATACGCCTTGCGACGCAGATAGGTTCCGCTCTCACGGGCGTGTTGTATGTCCTCGACGAGCCGAGCATAGGTCTTCATCAGCGCGATAATGATAAGCTGATAGGTACGCTTAAACATCTGCGCGATCTCGGCAATACGCTTATTGTGGTTGAACACGACGAAGACACCATGCGTGCGGCGGATTATATCGTCGATATCGGACCCGGTGCAGGCATACACGGCGGCGAGATAGTCGCGGCGGGAACGCTTGAAGACATAGAAAAATGCCCGCGTTCGGTAACGGGGCAGTATCTCACGGGTGCAAAAAAAATAGAAGTACCGTGCGAAAGACGTAAGGGAAACGGCAAATTCCTTTCTGTGTACGGCGCGGCGCAGAACAATTTGAAAAATATCAACATCACGTTTCCTCTCGGCAAATTTATTTGCGTTACGGGAGTTTCGGGTTCGGGAAAGTCGTCGCTCGTAAACGAAATTTTGTATAAACATCTTGCGAACGAGCTGAACGGCGCGAAACAGTTTCCCGGAAAATTCGACCGTATCGACGGGGTTGAAAATCTCGACAAAGTCATAGATATCGACCAGTCGCCCATAGGGCGCACGCCGCGTTCAAATCCCGCGACATACACGGGTGTTTTTACCGATATAAGAAAATTGTTTTCGGAAACTGCCGACGCAAAAAAGCGCGGTTATCAGCCGGGCAGATTTTCGTTTAACGTGTCGGGAGGACGGTGCGAAGCGTGCAGCGGCGACGGAATAGTAAAGATAGAAATGCACTTTCTTGCTGATGTTTATGTCCCGTGCGAAGTGTGCAAAGGCGCACGTTACAACCGCGAAACGCTCGAAGTGAGGTATAAGGGCAAAAACATAAGCGAAGTGCTTGACATGACCGTCGAAGAAGGACTGCGCTTTTTTGAAAACCAGCCTGCGATAAAGCGCAAACTGCAAACGCTTTTCGACGTCGGCTTGGGGTACGTGCAGATAGGACAGCCGTCAACGCAGCTTTCCGGCGGCGAAGCGCAGCGCGTGAAGCTCGCAACGGAGCTTTCAAAACGGGCGGGCGGCAACACGATATATATTCTTGACGAGCCTACAACGGGACTGCATATCGCGGATGTGCATAAGCTGATTGACGTTTTGCAGCTTCTTGTTGACGGCGGTAATACTGTTATCGTTATCGAGCACAATCTCGACGTGATAAAATGTGCCGACCATATCATAGACCTTGGCCCTGAGGGCGGTTTCGGCGGCGGCACGCTCGTTGCACAGGGTACGCCCGAGGAGATAGCGCAATGCGGGAGCAGTTATACCGGGCAGTATCTCAAAAAGCTGCTTGAACGGGACGGAGAAAACCGATGAGAGTGCTTGAATACACGATAGGCGGGGATTTTGACGGAAAAAAACTCTATACTTTTCTGAAAGCGGGTATCCATGCGTCTGCGCGGACTGTTACAAAACTGCGCCACAGCGAAAACGGATTGAAAATAAACGGAGTTCATGCGCGAACGGTTGATATTTTGAAGCTCGGCGACAGGATAACAATCGAGCTGCCCGAAATCGAAAGCGACATTCCCGCCACACACTTCGACGACCTTAATATTGTGTATGAAGATGATGATATAATGGTGGTAAACAAACCGCCTTTCCTTGCCATGCATCCTACTCACAACCATCAGGGCGATACGCTTGCGAATGAGTTTGCCGCATATTTTCGTGTGAAAAATGAAAATATACCGTTCAGGGCTGTCGGCAGACTCGATAAATGCACGTCGGGATTGGTCATTCTTGCGCTGAACCGCCATGCCGCATCCGTTATGAGTGCGAATTACGACAAGACTTACATTGCGATAGCCGACGGTGAGTACTTCGGTTCTGGGACTGTGGACAAACCTGTTTTTCGTCCCGACCCATGCAAGACGCTGCGTGCGGTCGGAGAGTCGGGGGAGCGTGCCGTTACGCATTGGACGGCTTTGCGGACGGACGGCAAAATGACCGTTTTGCGTGTTACTCTCGAAACGGGGCGCACGCATCAGATACGCGTCCATTTCTCATCACTCGGCACTCCGCTTGCGGGTGATGAAATGTACGGTTCAAAGAATATGCTCATAAACAGAGCCGCGCTGCACTGTGCGGAGGTTGATTTTAATCACCCGGTGAGCGGAGAAAAAATGCATTTTTCCGCACCGCTGCCCGATGACATGCAAAAGCTGACCGACATTATTTGTGAAAACGCGAAATCGGCAGTCGGCAAATAACAGCAGACGGCAAACAACAACAGGAGAGATGTTTGAGCTGTTAAAACCGGCGCAGATTCAACTCCCCGTCAGCAAATACCGGTGATTTTATTTCGTTCGGAAAAAGACGAGCATGCGGATTTTTAAACACAAAAAGACTCCGACTTTTTCTTTTTCAGTCGGAGTCTTAATTTATTCGGAGCGCGTGATGTGCTCCGAATTTATATTTTAATACATTCCGCCGCCCTGTGCGTTTGCCATTGCTGCAGCCGCAGCGGCATCGGCAGCCGGGTCGGGTTTATCGGTGACGAGGCTTTCGGTGGTGAGAACCATTGCCGCAACGGACGAAGCGTTCTGGAGAGCCGAACGTGTGACCTTCGTGGGATCGAGTATGCCCGTTTCAAACATGTCGACATATTCTTCTGTTGCGAAGTTGAAGCCGTAGCCTGTTTTGCCGGAACGGACGATTGCGTCAATGATAACCGAACCCTCAAGACCTGCGTTTGCGGCGATCTGACGGATGGGAGCTTCAATAGCTTTGAGAACAATCTTGATGCCCGTAGCCTCGTCGGTGTTTTCGGCAGTGTCGAGGAGAGCCTTTACTGCGGGAATAACATTGAGGAGTGCAATTCCGCCGCCTGCAACATAACCTTCCTCAACGGCTGCTTTTGTCGCAGCGAGAGCGTCTTCAATGCGGAGTTTCTTTTCTTTCATCTCAACTTCCGTTGCTGCGCCGACATGAATTACCGCTACGCCGCCGGAGAGTTTTGCGAGTCTTTCCTGGAGTTTTTCGCGATCAAATTCGGATGTTGTGACTTCAATTTGATTCTTTATCTGCGCGATTCTGTCTTTGATAGCATCTTTGTCGCCTGCACCGTCAACGATAGTGGTGTTTTCCTTGGTGACTTTAACCTGTTTCGCTCTGCCGAGCATTTCAACGGTTGCATCCTTAAGCTCAAGTCCGAGATCGGAAGTAATGACCTGACCGCCGGTAAGGATAGCGATATCCTGAAGCATCTCTTTGCGTCTGTCGCCGAAGCCGGGAGCTTTTACGCAGATGCAGGTGAAAGTGCCGCGGAGTTTGTTGACAAGAATTGTCGCAAGGGCTTCGCCCTCAACGTCTTCCGCAACGATGATAAGTTTCTTGCCCGCCTGGAGAATTTTCTCAAGCAGAGGGAGAATTTCCTGAATGTTTGAAATCTTCTTGTCGGTGATAAGAATGTATGCGTCGTCAACAACCGCCTCCATCTTATCGGTATCCGTGACCATATAGGGTGAAATGTAACCGCGGTCAAACTGCATGCCTTCAACGACGTCGCAGTCCGTTTCGGCTGTTTTTGACTCCTCAACGGTGATAACGCCGTCTGATGTCACTTTCTCCATTGCCTCTGCAATGAGCTTGCCGACTGTTTCGTCCGCCGCTGAAATCGTGGCGATTCTTGCAATATCGCTGCTGCCCGTAACGGGGTGCGCAATCTTTTTAAGTTCATCAACCGCAGCGTCAACAGCCTTCTGAATGCCTTTCTTGACAATCATCGGATTTGCGCCCGCCGCTACGTTCTTCATGCCTTCGCTTACAAGAGCCTGCGCGAGAAGCGTTGCGGTGGTGGTGCCGTCGCCGGCGATATCGTTCGTCTTTGTTGCGACTTCCTTGACGAGCTGTGCGCCCATGTTCTCAAAAGGATCCTCGAGTTCTATTTCCTTGGCGATTGTTACGCCGTCGTTTGTGATGAGGGGTGCGCCGTACTTCTTGTCAAGCACAACGTTTCTGCCCTTGGGACCGAGAGTGATTTTAACTGTATTGCTGAGTTTGTCGATGCCGGCCTGGAGCGCTTTTCTTGCATCTTCACCGTAAAGTAACTGTTTAGCCATGATGATTCCTCCCTTATTCGACTACAGCGAGAATGTCGCTGACCTTGACTATAGTATATTCTTCACCGTCTATTTTGACTTCCGTTCCAGAATATTTGCTCAAAATTACTTTGTCGCCGACTTTTACGTCCATTTTTATTTCTTTGCCGTCAATCATGCCGCCGGGGCCTACCGCGATAACAGCGGCATACTGCGGTTTTTCCTGTGCCGATGCGGCGAGAAGAAGCCCGCCCTTTGAAACTTCTTCGGCTTGTGTAAATTGCAGGACGACTTTGTCGCCCAAAGGTCTTAATTTCATAATATAACAACCTCCTGATGTAATGTACTCAATTGTATTAGCACTCTTATCTTTCGAGTGCTAATTATATTTTAACCCTTTTTTCGGAAATTGCAACCCCTTTTGAAAAAAAAATCAAAAAATTTTTCTATCTGTTTTTCGAACATGCGCCGTCAGTTGCGTAAAGCCTGTTGACTTGAACAAATTTATGTGGTATTATATAGAAAAATACAGTTGGAGGAGCTAAAAAAATGTTTAAAAAAACCGTATCCGTTTTTCTGTCATCACTTCTGCTTCTCGGTGCTTCCGCAGTTGCCGTATCCGCCGCCGAAGTTGTTACTGCTGATACCGTTGTATCCGTCGATTCCGAATCGGTGAAAGGCATAATTGAAAATGCCGCTGCGGAACTTGTCGGAGCGGACGGTGATGTCACGGTCAGCGACGCGCTTATTGACGAAATCGTTGACAAAACAGGCGGCGCACCGACCGAAGATGAAATTAACGGCACAATGACGGAATATGCCGTGCTCGACACGAGCGAACTCCCCGAAAACGCACGCAAAATCGCGGAAGGCGCAGAGTATAAGATACTTGACGGCAACGTTGTGTATATCGTTGTCAACATTGAAGAGAATCCCGAACTGCTTGACCTTATTACGCTTTGTCATACATCAGCCGCACTGCTCGACAGGCAAAACTCGTTTGCGGCGGATTCCGAGAGAACCGACCTTTTGCTGAACGATTACAGTCACATCGCCGGTGAACTTGCCCTTCACAGTATGGTTTACACTCTCACGAAAGCTGCAGGCGGCGCGGACAAGGACAGCGCGCTTAACAGCTACTACGAAAGCGCAAGAACAGCCGAACTTAACCGTAACGAAACGCGCGGGGCGGGTCTTATTCAGGTGATAGGACAGCTTCTTGAATTTTTCTACAAATTGATAACCGGAACATTCGGTAAATAAAAACCGCAGATGTCTGCGGTGTCCGTTTGACCTATCGGGCGCATGTACAATAAATCAAAAAAAATTCCGCTGCTGCATTTGAGCAACGGAGTTTTTTGTTAGAGCTGACGGGCGTAGGGGTTTTATTCCCGTCAGCTTGAGTTTCGGTTTACCCTACTTCGTAGAAG
>CAVKLD010000039.1:0-16624 GCA_963657065.1 bacterium | reverse complement strand
ATGATACGTTCTACAATACGGCATTCGGAACAAGCGAAAAGGACGCAATAGTCGCGACAACGCTCGATAACAGCGCGTATAGCACATCATACTCGGAATATGACAGCAACTCCACAACGGACAATGTATGGCTTTTAAGCTGCAGTGAAGTCCAAAAAACGGCTTACGGGTTCACTTCGGACACGGAAAGACAGGCGACGGGTACCGAGCATGCATTTTGTCAGGGGTTATCAAATAGTTGCTCATATTGGCGCCTTCGTTCCGCCGGCGATAGTTACAGTGACGTGTGCTATGTCGACCTTGACGGTTCGCTCAATGATTTTAGCCTCGTCGACTGCACGGAGCTCGGTGTGCGTCCCGCTTTAACTCTTGAGTTGACAACGCCGGTGAGCGATCGGATCGAGCAGATAACAGATTCGACTATGAAAGAATCAACAACCGGGTCAATAATAGAATCATCTGCGGAGTTACCGACAGAATCAATAGCAGAATCAGTGACAGAATCAACAACAGAATCAGAAACAGAAACAGAATCAGTGACAGAATCAACGACGGAATCTGTTGCGGAGTCCACGGTGTGGTTAACTGTCGAATTCACGACAGAGTCAACTATCGAATCCACAATCGCGGCGATTACAGAGCCAGTAACAGAGGCGTCTGCTATAATTTTGACAACCGGCCCGATGACAGAACTGACAACAGTCCCCACGCTTGATCTGTCGACCACTGAATTGACAATAAAACCGACATCTGAGTTGACCACTAATTCAACCGCCGAGACAACGACGAATCCGAGCAAAAAATCAACCATAAAATCGTCAACTAACCTGACCACAGAGCGGTCAACCGAGCCAATTGATGGCACGAAAACGTTTAAGGCAGGAGACATTATTAAATTCGGCTCGTATCCGCAGAGTGAAGTGACCGACGAAACGCTCAAATCTGCACTGACGGCTGCGGCGGGGTCGACCGACAGATGGACGAGCTACAAGTTCTATGTTAGTGGTGAACAAAGTGACTTTATGGAGTATTTTGATATAGAGTACAACGGCGAAAAGTATAGAGGCGTGAAGTTTTCTCAGTATCGGCCGGTATTTGCTTCTCTTGGCAATAATGCGGAAAACGTGTCGTGGCAAGATGAAAACGGATACGAAAAAGACAAGGTGTACTGGTTTTTGTTTGAACCTATTAGTTGGAAGGTTCTCCGAAAAGATGATGATTCCGACTCTGCCGTAATACTGAGCGAAGTGATAATCGATGCGCGCGAGTTTCATCATAGCAACGACGATAGAAAAATAGACGACAATGAAATCCATCCGAACTCATACTGCTATAGCGACATCAGAACATGGTTGAATGGCAGTTTTTACAACACCGCTTTCACTTCCAAATGTAAAGAAATTATAAAAAACGTTGATTCTGACAATGTGAGTCTGTTAAGTTCGGATGACGTATACAATACCGATTACGGTTTTGATACAGCCGAAAAAAATGACTCGCTTTCACGCGTGTCTGGCGGTACGGATTACGCAAAATGTCTCGGACTTCTCACGGATGAGGACGACGGAAATTCCCCATGGTGGCTCAGATCTTCGGGAGATACAGAAACAACGAAGGTGTACAAGGTTGACAACTACGGTGTTGTGTCCGTCGATTACATTAACAACACGTTTAACGGCGTGCGTCCGGCTTTAACCCTCAATCTGACCTCTGAAATTAACCCAATCGAGACGTCTGCTGATCATGCAGTCACGACAGAACCAACGAGCGAGCAGACCACGGTGGAAATCACAGTCAAACCGACCACAGAGCCGACGATGACAGAGGAATCAACAACAGAGCCGACGACAGAGGAATCAACAACAGAGCCGGCTACCGAGCCGACCACTGAATCGACAACAAAGTCAAGCGAAAACTTGACCACGCAACCGTCGACCGAACCGACAACAAAGTCAAGCGAAAACTTGACCACGCAACCGTCGACCGAACCGACAACAAAGTCAAGCGAAAACTTGACCACGCAACCGTCGACCGAACCGACAACGAAATCGAGTGGAGAGCTGACAACGAAGCCAAGCGAAGAATCAACCACAAAGCAGACTGCTGAGCCGACCACAAAGGCGACTCTCAAGCCGACGACAGACGTGGACGATGAACCGACGGCGGATGTGGATGAAGAGCCGACCACCGGTGATGATGACTCGGAGGCGAATGATCCTCATTCTCCCACAACATCGGCTGCGGCAGGCAATGCAATCATAAAACTCGAGGAAAAAGACGATAAATTTATCGCGACGGTTATCATACAAAACACAAGTTCGTTGACCGGTTTTAAGTTTGACATTGAATATGATAAAGAATATTTAGTGCTTGACGATTATGAATGTGTTCTTGAGGATGATTCCAAGAGGTATTATTTGTACAGCACGAGCCGAAGCACTTCAAATTATAGCGGTCATTTTGGGGTTGATACAACGGTTGAAGGTATCGTATCGAAGCCATCCGATATAACCGTTTATGAGCTTACTTTTTCGAGGGCGACACGTGTACTTCGCAAAGGGGCGGAAATAAAGCTCAACGCTGAAGTTTATTTCGATGACGGCGGTTGTCGTGAATCGGAATTTTCCGTATCCATATCGCCGGAAAAAATTGATCCGTCAATTTATCCCGATGCGCTGCGCAGCGGTGATGTTAACGGTGACGGCAGTATAACGGTGGAAGATGCGCGTAATATCCTGCGACTGGCTGTCGGTCTTACAAAGTGTACGGAGTCCGTGAAATTGTATGCTGATGCAAACGGTGATGAAGAAGTGACCGTAGCCGATGCGCGTTTGGTGCTAAGGGTTGCCGTTGCACTTGATTCTGTCGACGTTTTTGCCTATTTCTTCCCCGTTACCGAAGAAACCGAAAGCAGCCGTTATTACGGATATGATGTTGAAAACGTCACAATGAAAGAAGGCGAGAAGACAACCTTTGATAATGTTATTGTCAGGAAAGATCAGAATTTTACGTGGAAATCATCCAATCCGTCTGTGGCGACCGTGTCGCAAAAAGGTGAAGTTACCGCTCTGTCAAAGGGATTTTCCTGCATAATTTTATCCAACGGGACGGATTCGTTTTACTATGATATCACTGTAAAAAATGAGCTGCAATGCAAAATAGATGAGCTTCGCAACAAATATCCGGACGGATATTACTGGAACAATAATGCCGCAAGCAGTAAGTACCCGGAGGTTTCGGAATATCCGTGTGAAGATCATGCCTCGGGTGCGTATACAATGTGCAAGGGACAGTGCGCAGGTTTTGCGTATCTTATGAGTTCGGAAGTTTTCGGCAATGCGGATGCAAAATACGGCGTTACATGGGACACTGTAAAAATCGGTGACTACCTGCGTCTTTTGCCGCATCATTCAATATTTGTTATTGATACGGTGAAAGAGGGCGACATTGTCGGATACGATCATTATGGCAACGAGAATATAACCGCCGGCGGCAACTACGTCAGGGTAGTTCATTGCAACTGGGATATGCGGTGCGGCATAAGCTGGGACGACTATTTCAGCGGAGACGGTTACGGTTTGGACAGTTCTCTGAGCTTTACAAGGTATTGATAACCG
This sequence comes from bacterium, assembly GCA_963657065.1. Taxonomy (GTDB): domain Bacteria; phylum Bacillota; class Clostridia; order Oscillospirales; family Acutalibacteraceae; genus RUG806. The sequence goes on along the minus strand of CAVKLD010000039.1, from coordinate 13,007 downwards.
AACAAATGAAGTAACATTCACAGCAAGATAAAAACACACCTGTCGAATAAATCGGCGGGTGTGTTCCATATCTGGCATACAAAAAAAGAAAGGCGGCACAATGCCGCCGAATCTTTTGAACAAAATTACTTTTTGTCGTTTTCCGCTCTGATGTTTTTTACGAGATCTTTGATCGTCTGAATAATTGATTGAATGAATTCTACGAATTTGTTAAGAAAATCCATGGTATTCCCTCCGATTGATTTTATAGGCTTCAGCCTACTTACATTCTAACATAGCATTGCGTTATTTGCAATAGATTTTTTGAAAATTTTTTGGTTGACGTGAAATAATAAATTACAGTGTTTGCCAATCATATTCGCGCAGTTTGCCGTTTTCCTGTAAATCCGGATAGTTCCACTGCCGCAGTACTTCGTATACGCCGACAGCAACGGAATTTGATAAATTAAGGCTTCTTGCATCCGATATCATCGGAATGCGTACCGTTGTGTCGGGGTTGTCAAACAGCAGCTTTTCCGGCAGTCCCTTTGTTTCCTTGCCGAACACTATATAAGTTTTTTCGGGATAACTTACATCCGTATATTTGTTCGGTGCTTTTGTTGAAAAATAGAAAAAAGATTCGCCCTTATGTTTTTTGAAAAATTCTTCCGCCGAATCATAAAAGCTGATATCGAGAAGGTGCCAGTAATCAAGTCCCGCACGTTTCAGTTTTTTATCGTCTATTTTGAATCCCATCGGACCTACGAGGTGAAGTTTTGCACCTGTCGCGGCGCAAGTCCTTGCGATGTTCCCTGTGTTTTGCGGTATTTCCGGTTCAATAAGCACAATGTTAAGTTCGTTCATTTTCATTCTCTCTTATCGGATAATCAGTTTGATAGAAAACATAATATCACTGTGCGGACAAAAAGTAAAACATTTTTTTGCAGTGCGGCATATTTTTCGAACCGTAGGGCAAACTAAAATCGACGGAGGTGTATAAAGATGACATCAAAGAGCAATACGCTAATGAAGTGCGCGGGCGCGGCAATGGCGGTCGGCGGCGCGGCGATGATCGGAACAGCGGTGATGGGCGCGGGTTCTTCGATAAAGAAAAAGGCGAAAAAAACCGCAAACAAGGCAATTGATGCAATGGATTGCGTATTGACATCAATGCAAAATATGATAAAATAAGACTTAGGCGGGGAACGCCCTGGAAATTTTTCGACGTTCCCTGTTTACATATTTACAAGCGGGTTTTTCTTATGATTTACCCGAAAGGTGTGAAGGAATAATGATAACAAAAAAGATAACTGCCGCCGTGCTGATTCTTTCGGTTGCTGCCGCGTTTTGCTCTTGCGGCGGAAAAACGGAAAATGATAAAACGTCAGTCGAAACGCCGTCTGCCGCCGAAAATTCAACGGCAAACGAAAGTGAATCCGCGACAACTCCCGATGCCGACCCCGTTGTCAATACGGCAGGTAAGAGAAGTTTTTACGGAAAAAAAGATGAGAATGCGTCAACGTATACAAAACTTACGCCGCTGCCGCTTAATAACTTCGAAAATGTTCGTTTCGACAACACGCGAAATCTTCCCACTGAAACAATAAGCCACAGCTTCGGTGCTGCGAAAGACGGAAAACCGCATCAGATAAGCATAGATAATCAGAAATTTTTCGATGACGGCAATTATGATGCCGTTTGTCTTGACACAAAAACAGATAAAAAGGTTCTTTATCTTACGTTTGACTGCGGATATGAAAACGGTTACACCGCAAAGATACTCGACACACTGCGCGACAAAAATGTAAAAGCGGCATTCTTTTGCACTCTGCCCGAAATGAAAGAAAATCACGACATTATTGCCCGTATGATAAATGAAGGTCACACTGTTGGCAATCACTCCGTCACGCATCCCGATTTTTCCGGACTCACACGCAAAGAGATGTACGAAGAGGTTAAAGGTTTTGACGACTATATCAGAGAAAACTTCGGATATTCTTCACTTTATTTCAGGTATCCCCAGGGGAAGTACAGCGAAAGCAGTCTTGACCTGTTGAATTCGATGGGCTACAAATGCGTTTTTTGGTCGCTTGCATATGCCGACTGGGATTTGAACGCGCAGAAAGGCGCAGCGTATGCCAAAGAAACAGTTGTTTCCCGTTTGCATTCGGGTGCCGTTATTCTTTTGCATGCCGTATCGCCCGATAATGCCGGCGCACTCGGTGACATTATAGATACCGCCCGTGCGGAGGGGTATGAATTTTTATCACTCGATGAAATGAATAGCAATTAAATCAAACCCACGCCGTCTGTCAGCTTATGCCGCCCGTATTTTCGGAGTAATTCCGATTGCGTGCGGCGTTTTTTTTGCTCTGTAGCATATTTTGACGGTGTGATACCTGCATCGGAATTGCAATATTGTTGTTTCGCACCGGAAAATCGGGTTATAATCAGCCGCAATGCTTCATATTCATTTAGCGACAACAAAAAAGGAGTGCAATCGCAAATGAAGAATGAATCCGTGAGAACTTTTGTGAGAAAGACTGAGGATACAAAGGAGCAGGTAACGGAGTTTGATGTTGTTCTGCCCGATTATTACCCTGAAGTTAACCGGATACTTAAGTGTTCGGTTATTCCCGCAACCGAAAGCGTTTCTTTTGCCGGAGACAAGCTCGGTGTGTCGGGAAATGCACAGGCAGCCGTGGTTTTTGCCGATTCGGACGGAGCGGTACATGTGTTTGAAACATCGCAGAAATACACAAAAATAATCCGTTGCGAATCGCTTGCAGACGGGGACAAGTGTTTTGTCAGCCAGGATGTTACGCAGGTGAATTACAGGGCAACCGGTCCAAGACGCATAGAAATACGCTCGTCGTTTGCCGTGGGGGTATCCGTTTGTTCAGTCAGCGATACCGATTTTGTTTCCGATTTTGATGATGAATGCGTGGAACAATGCTGCGAACAGTTTGATTGTTATGAGATAAGAAGCACAGAGAGGTTTTTGTTTGAGATAAGCGGCGCGGTGAATTTGCCCGACGGCGTTAATTCCGAATCGGAGCAGCTGAGTGCATCGGGCGAGGTTTTTATCCGCGAAACAAAAGTAATCAAAAACAAGGTAATGCTCAATGGCAATTGTGCAGCTGAGATTATTGCGTCAAATTCGGACGGTTCCGTGAAAAAATTTAATGCCGACGTGCCGTTTACAGAAATTCACGAACTTTACGGCGCGGATGAAAATGAGGAGTGCCATGTAACGGCATCTTTGAAAAACGCCCATATTGCGTTCAAGGCGATAAACGGCGGGGGCAGCGCCGTATTTTCCGCCGAGATGGAAACAGTGGTTTTTACGGTTTCAAAAACAACGAAAACAGCTGTTTGCGATGCATTTTCTCTTAAAAACAATTTAGAGCCGAACCGTGTTTATGCCGATGTCATAACGGATATCGTAACAGTGGACACAACATCGACGGTGTCGCTGGACGTCGATACATATGATTTTGCGCCGACTGAAATTCTGGCGGCGTTTGCTGACGGTATAAGATACGGCTGCACGGTATCGGACGGCTCGGACAGACTGAACGGAACATGCACGCTCAATGCCATTGTTAAAAATTCGGCGGGAACTGTCGCTGTTGTAAGCAGGACAGCCGCTTTTGACTGTGAACTGCCGTATTCCGGCAATTACTTTGTGTCCGTAACGGCCTCCCGCATAAAAGCGGAACCGGTGTCTAACGATAAACTCGGTTTTTCCGCCGTATTTGCTGTGAAGGGGTTCGGACTTTGCGCAGAAAAAAGAGAATTTATTGAATCCTGCCGTGCAGCGGAAGACTCGCCGGTCGGTCACGGCAGCGGGATTGCCGTATATTATGCGCATGCCGGTGAGAAATTGTGGGACATAGCAAAAGAGAACAGATGCAGTATTTCAACATTGAAAGAGATAAACGGGATTGAAACGGATATAACGACGGAAAACCGTGCTATGATTTTTCCTGTCGGATTCTAAAATTAAAAAATGATTGATTTTGCTCTCCGATAGGAGTAAAATTCAGATGTATCAAAAACATCCGAATTTTGTCGACGGGGAGCATGATTTTATGTCCGAAAATAATAAACAAAGTTTCTTTGACGGTGGTATGGAGTCGCTGCGCGCACTTTACAGAATAGGCGTCGGTCCTTCGAGTTCACATACCATGGGACCGCGTAATGCGGCTGAAACAATACTGAAGCGATACCCCGACGCCGAGTCGGTTACGGTCACGCTTTACGGATCGCTTGCAAAAACCGGAATCGGACACCGTACGGATTACATTATTAAAAAGACTCTTTCACCGGTGAAAAACGAGATAATCTTTGACGAGAAAACAACTGATATACCGCATCCGAATACAATGAAATTCAGCGTATTCGAACACGGAAAGGTTAACGACGTTACCGTTATAAGTATCGGCGGCGGCGAAATAAGGATAATCGGCGAAGTACCCGACGTGTCGCAGAATGTTTATTCGTTCGGTTCTTTTTCAGAAATAGCGGCGTATTGCCGTGAAAAAGAAATGCGGCTTTCGGAATATGTTTTTGAATGTGAAGATGGAAAAATCCGTGATTTCCTCTATGAAGTATGGGATGTAATGAAAAATTCGATAAAAGAGGGCATTCGAAGCGAGGGGGAGTTGTTCGGAGGTTTGCATGTGCAGCGTAAAGCAAAACAGCTTTACAATCAACATCACATGGACGAATCGGCAGAAACGCGTGAAAACAGACTTGTATGCGCGTACGCCTTTGCGGTCAGCGAACAAAACGCGGCATGTTCCGGTGATATCGTTACCGCTCCGACGTGCGGCTCGTGCGGCGTTGTTCCCGCTGTGTTGAAATACATGCAGGAAAGGCGCGGATTTTCGGACAGCGAGATTGTAGATGCTCTTGCGGTGGGCGGTCTTATAGGAAACATAATAAAGACCAATGCATCCATCAGCGGTGCAGAGGCAGGATGTCAGGCTGAAATAGGCAGCGCCTGCGCAATGGCTGCCGCTGCGCTTTCAGAGCTTTTTCGAATGGATATCGGGCAGACGGAATATGCGGCGGAAGTTGCCGTTGAGCACCATTTGGGGCTTACATGCGATCCCGTGAAAGGACTCGTGCAGATACCGTGTATAGAACGCAACGCCGTGGCTGCAATGCGTGCGATAAACGCGGTGAATCTTGCAAATTTTCTTGCCGATTCGCGAAAAATTTCCTTTGATCTTATTGTAAAAACGATGTACGAAACGGGGAAGGATATTTCATGCCGTTACAGAGAAACGAGCGAAGGCGGACTGGCGAAACTTTACACGTGATTCTTTTTGATGGTGCTGTAAAGTAAAACATTTGTCGACATGTGTGTAATGTAAAGTATTTTGCTTGACACAAGTTGTGATTTTCCCGGGTGTTTTTATCTTCGCGTTCGCCCGGTTTATTCGTATTGCGGCTGTGTGTATGTCGTTTTTCTCTCCGGCGCGATGATGTATTTGGGGCGTGTGTTTACTTTTTTTGAAAAATCGGTCTTGTATTATTGTAATTTTGTGTTAAAATATATCCGTGAAAAAATCAGCAAAAGGAAGTAATGCGTTATGACAAAAATTGATATTTTTTCGGGATTTTTGGGCGCAGGCAAAACCACACTCATAAAAAAACTGATTGCCGACAGCTACAAGGGCGAAAAACTTGTGCTTATCGAAAACGAATTCGGTGAAATAGGAATAGACGGCGGTTTCTTGAAAGACTCCGGCGTTGAAATAACCGAAATGAATTCCGGTTGTATTTGCTGCAGCCTTGTCGGAGATTTCGGTGAAGCTCTCAAAAAGGTTCTCGCGCAGTTTGCCCCCGACAGAATTATTATCGAACCGTCGGGAGTGGGTAAACTCTCGGATGTTATCAGAGCCGTTCGCAACATAAACAGTGATGATATTGTGCTCAATGCGTTTACCACCGTCGTCGACGCCGGAAAGTGCAAAATGTATATGAAAAATTTCGGAGAGTTCTTTAACGATCAAGTCGAGCATGCCGGTACGATTATAATGAGTCATGCCGACACTGTGCAGCCCGACAAGCTCAAAGCGGCTGTAGAGCTTGTCAAAGGGAAAAATCCCAACGCCGTTATTGTTACAACTCCGATTGCAAAACTCGACGGCGAAACGCTTCTTGAAGCTATAGAGAGAAAAGATACGCTTGAATCTGCACTTGAGCATCTCGCACATGAACACGACGATGACGACGATGAACATGAGCATGAGCATTGCCATCATCACCATGACGATGACGATGATGAGCACGAGCATGAACATTGCCACCACCATCATGACGGTGACGACGATGAGCATGAGCACCATCATCACGGCGACGGCTGCACCTGCGGTTGTCATGACCATGACCATGACGGACATCATCATCACCATCATGCCGATGAAGTCTTTGTAAGCTGGGGCACGGAAACGACCAAAAAGTATACTAAAGAGGAGCTTGAAGAAATACTCGACGGACTTTGCGACGAAAAGACGTACGGTGTTATTCTGAGAGCCAAGGGCATTGTCGAGAGTACCGACGGCAGCTGGATACATTTTGATTATATCCCGGGCGAGAGCGATGTCAGAACGGGAAGCGCCGGTATCACGGGCAGACTCTGCGTAATCGGTTCAAAACTCAATGAAGAAAATATAACCAAGGCGTTCGGCGCATAAGGAGCGGTATAGAATGGAAACTCCCGTATACTTGTTTACAGGTTTTCTCGAAAGCGGAAAGACTATGTTTATTCAGGACACACTCGAAGACAGCCGCTTTAATTCGGGTGAAAAGACATTGCTGCTTGTATGTGAAGAGGGCGAAGAGGAGTATGACGAGTCGCGCTTTTCGGGGCACAATGTAACAATAAAAACGCTCGACGGTGAAGAAGATCTGACAGAGGAAAACCTCTCAAAATGGCAGTCCGAATGCGGTGCCGTTCGTGTTATGGTGGAATACAACGGTATGTGGATGCTGCAGAGCTTTTATGACAGCATGCCCGACGGTTGGATACCGTATCAGAACATGCTTTTTTTTGAAACCGGCACGTTTTTAAACTACAATTCAAACATGCGCAGTCTTGTTGCGGACAAGCTCAAGGACTGCGACGTGTGTGTATTCAATCGCGTTCCGGCGGGATTCGATACAATGCAGCTTCATAAAGTCGTTCGCGCACTTACAAGACGCAGCGATATAATTTATGAATCGGTTGACGGTACGATAACTCCCGATGAAATCGAAGATCCGCTGCCGTTTGATGTAAATGCGTCCGTTATTGAAATCGCCGACCGTGATTTTGCCCTGTTCTACCGTGATATAACGGAGGAAATGAAAAAATACAAGGGAAAGACAGTCAAATTTAAGGGGATAGCCGCAACCGACAGCAAATTTCCCGCGCATACATGCGTTATCGGCAGGCACATAATGACATGCTGTGCTGCCGATATTACCTACTGCGGACTTGTTTCAAAACTCGCCGACGGCTTAAAAGTTGAAAACGGAGCATGGTATAACGTTACTGCCGCAGTGGAAATAAAATTTTCGCGTCTTTACGGCAAAATAGGACCCGTATTCAACGTCAAAGAGCTTGTTGCCGCCGATGCGCCGGAGGAGCAGGTCGCGACATTTTATTGATAAGGATTTGTGCATTTTACCGATAAAAACTGAAGATGAGGTACAGATGATGAGTATTCCGAGACAGGAACACCCGAAACCGCAATTTGAAAGAAAAAATTGGATGAATCTCAACGGCAAATGGGACTTTTGTTTTGACAACGGAAGGAGCGGCGAGCAGCGCGGATTTTACAAAGACTGCGACGCTTTTGACCGCAAAATTACAGTTCCTTTTTGCGTGGAGTCCGAGTTGTCCGGAGTAGGACACAAGGATTTTATATACGGCGTATGGTACAGACGAACATTTTCTCTCACCGCGCAGCAGGCTTCTTTGCGCGTCGTGTTTCATATCGGAGCCGCCGATTACCGCACCGTCGTTTACGTAAACGGCAAACGCGCGGGCGAACACAGCGGCGGATATGTTTCGTTTTTCTTTGACATATCTGATTTTGTTAAAGAGGGCGAAAACACCGTTGCGGTCTACTGTGAGGACGATACGCGCTGTTCGCTTATCCCTCGCGGCAAGCAGTGTGAGGACTACTTCTCCCGCGGCTGTGATTACACGCGCACCACGGGAATCTGGCAGACGGTTTGGCTTGAATTTACACCTTTCGAATATGTCGAGAACTTTAAATTTTTTCCCGATTACAGAAACGGTACGGTGGCTGTTACGGGAAAACTCTGCGGCATGGGAAACCTTGATATCGCCGCGTCTTTCGACGGTGTCAAAATGGGTGGCGCACATATCAATTCCGCTTCAGGTGTTTTTGAATGTGAGATAAAACTTGCCGAAAAATATCTTTGGGAAATAGGTAACGGCAGACTTTACGATGCAAAAATTACATTTGGCTCGGACGAAATCAAAACATATTTCGGTTTGAGAAATGTTTGGCTCGACGGTTATAAGTTTATGCTCAACGGCAAGTCGGTTTTTCAGCGTCTTGTTCTTGACCAGGGATTTTACCCCGACGGAATATATACCGCACCCTCCGACGAAGCGCTTCATAATGATATAAAACTCTCCATGGCTTGCGGTTTTAACGGCGCACGACTTCATCAAAAGGTTTTTGAGGAAAGATTTTTGTATCACTGCGATAAAGAGGGATACATGGTTTGGGGCGAATACGCAAACTGGGGACTCGACCATACGCGCCCTGACGGTATATATTCTTTCCTGCCGGAGTGGACGGACGAAGTCGAACGCGATTTCAATCATCCCTCGATTATCGGTTGGTGTCCGTTTAACGAAACATGGGACATGCACGGGTGCAAGCAGTTTGACCCGTTTATTGCAGCGGTGTATAAAACAACAAAGGCGATAGACAACACCCGTCCGTGTATCGATACGAGCGGCGGCTATCATGTCGTGACTGATATTTTCGACGTACATGATTACGAACAGAATGCGGAAGTTTACAAGGCGCGTTTTGTCAAGTTCAACGATACCGACGAGCTTGAAAACCATTGCAATAACCGTCAGAAATATACTGTCGGACAGCCTGTTTTTATGAGCGAGTACGGCGGCATCAAGTGGAGCCGTGCCGAAGGCAATTCATGGGGTTACGGTGACGCACCCGCAAACGAAGATGAATACAAGACCCGCTACAAAGCGCTTACCGATGTGCTTCTCGACTGCCCGAAAATGATGGGATTTTGCTACACCCAACTAACGGACGTGGAGCAGGAACAAAACGGCGTATATTTTTACGACAGAACGCCCAAATTCGATGCGGAGTTTTTTCGCTCGGTAAATTCCCGCAAGGCAGCCATAGAGGAAGAATAAATTTCCGGATTTTAAGCCTTATTTAAGTGCATTGGTATATATTTCAAATTGTAAGGTATGACAGGAGCCTTACATCCCCTTTCTCTTTTTATATGCATTTGCAGCAGAGCTTCGGGCATAATGTGCACCGGAGCTTTTGTCTTTAAGATCTGCCGATAAACTTATGAAATAATTAACTTACGAAAGGAAGTGCCGAAAATGGCAAAGAAACAGTTTAAAGCCGAATCAAAAAAACTTCTTGACCTTATGGTCAATTCAATCTACACTCACAAAGAAATTTTTCTTCGTGAGCTTATTTCAAACGCAAGCGATGCGGAGGATAAACTTCATTTCCGTTTGCTTACCGACAACAGTGCGGATGCAGGTTCGGAGGAGCTTGCTATACGTATAACGCCCGACAAAGACGCCCGCACGATAACAATAACCGATAACGGAATCGGAATGACCGCCGAGGAGCTTGAAAACAATCTCGGCGTTATCGCACGCAGCGGTTCTCAGCTTTTTAAGACAGAGAATGCGGACAGCAAGGATATTGACATCATCGGTCAGTTCGGCGTCGGCTTTTACGCCGCATTTATGGTCAGTTCCAAAGTGCGTGTGATAAGCAAGGCGTACGGTTCTGACGAAGCGAATTGCTGGGAGTCCGAAGGCGCCGACGGCTTTACCGTTTCACCTTGCGAAAAAGAGTCGCACGGTACGGAAATCGTCCTTTATCTGAAAGAAGACACCGACGAGGTGAATTACAGCCGCTATCTGGAACAGTATACGCTGTCGTCGCTTGTTAAAAAGTATTCGAACTATATCAGATATCCCATTAAGATGATGATGTCCGAATCGCGCCCCGTTGAAGGTAAAGAAGGCGAATACGAAACGGTCGAAACCGACACCGTTCTCAACAGCATGCTGCCGATTTGGAAAAAGAACAAGAATGAGATATCGAAAGAAGAATATGATGCATTTTACAAAGAGGCTTATCATGATTACGACGAACCTCTGAAAGTTATTCATACGAAAACGGAGGGCAGCGCGACGTTTGACGCGCTTATGTTCATTCCGTCGCATGCGCCTTTCGACTATTACACAAAGGATTATGAAAAGGGTTTGCAGCTCTATTCGAAAGGCGTGCTTATAACCGAAAAATGCGGGGATCTTTTGCCCGATTATTTCAATTTCGTAAGGGGACTCGTCGACAGCGAGGATCTTTCGCTTAATATTTCGCGTGAAATGCTTCAGCATGACCACCAGCTCAAGCTCATAGCGAAAACTGTTGCGAAAAAGATTAAATCGGAGCTTTTGAAGCTCTTGAAGGACGACAGGGAAAATTATGAGAAATTCTTCAAGGCCTTCGGTGCGTCGATAAAATTCGGTGTATACAACGATTACGGCGTAAACAAGGACGAGCTCAAGGATCTTCTTATGTTCGTTTCTTCTAAAGAAGAAAAACTTGTTACCCTCGAAGAATACGTGTCAAGGATGGCTGACGGACAAGATTCGATCTACTATGCCGCCGCCGATTCGACTGAAAAAGCAAAGATGCTGCCGCAGGTCGACAGTGCACTCGCAAAGGGATACGAGGTTTTGTATTTTACGGATTATATGGATGAGTTTGCCGTTCGCATGCTGATGACATATGACGAAAAATCTTTTGTCAATGTTTGCTCCGGTGAAGCCGATTTTGAAACGGACGAGGAAAAGGAAGAAAACAAGACCGAAAACGAGTCAAACGAGGAACTTTTCAAGGTGATGAAAGATGCGCTCGGCGATAAAGTGTCTTCGGTCAGATTCACTCATAAGCTCGGGAAACACCCGTCGTGTCTGTCGAACGAAGGTTATCTGTCGGCGGAAATGGAAAAGGTGCTCAATGCAATGCCCGGCAGCAGCGGTGCGAAAGCTGAACTTGTGCTTGAAATAAACGCGGAGCATCCCATTGCTGAAAAACTCAAGGCTATGTTTCCCGATAACAGGGAAAAAATTGCCGATTACGCGAAGCTCCTCTATAACGAGGCGCGTCTTATCGGCGGCATGAGCATAGAAGACCCCGTCGAGTTTTCGACGCTCATCTGCTCGCTAATGTAAAATAAAATAACAGCAGAGAAAATCGACTGCCCGTGTCAAGGCTTCGTTTTTCTCTGCTTTTTTTCTGATTAAAATTCAACGTCGGCAAAGACAGGGTAGTGGTCGGACGGTATTTCGCCGTCAATATGCTTTTTAATTACGTTGAACCGCTTGACGGCAACGTCGCCCTTGCAAAATACATAATCTATAATACTCTGTCCCGCATCGGGATTTTCGAACCCGTGATATGTACTGCTCATGTCGGTATGCTTTGCCGTATCTCTTGCGTCAACGAACCCTGCGGCTTTTACGGACAGGCACGGTGCGGATTCCGGTGTGACATTGAAATCTCCCGTAAAGAAAGCCGGTGCGCCGTTCGCAATTTGACTGCCCCTTTCGGCGACAAGCTCCGCGCCCATTTGCATTGCCGTTTCGCCGATGTGGTCAAGGTGAGTGTTCAGATGGACAAATTCTTTTCCGTCCTCTTTTCTTTCCAGTTTGACCCATGAGCAGATTCTGACACATGCGGCATCCCAACCTTTGCTGCCGACTTTCTCCGGCGTTTCAGACAGCCAGAAATTGCCCTTGTCAAGTGAATTGAACTTGTTTTTTTTGAAAAAAACGGCGGCATATTCGCCCTTTCTTTTTCCGTTATCTCTGCCCACACCCACAAAATCATAATCCGGAAAGGCGGTTGCGAGAGCCTTCATCCATCCGTAGTGCGCCTCTTGAACGCCGAAAGTGTCGGGATCGCAGTTCCTGATTGTTCGAACTACAAGAGGTATTCTTTTTGTCCATTCATGCCGGCCGCTGCCGTAGCAAAGGACATTGAAACTCATTATTCGCATTCGGTATCCTCCGTTCTTTTGTAATACGTTCCGTGAATAAAATTTTACCATATAAATCGACATATTTCAATATTCAATCGATGTAATCTTCAACCATACTCATCAGTTCATCTTCAGATAAGGCGGTTATGCCGCGCAAAAGCGATTCACGTTCAGATTCGGAAAAAATCATACCGTCGGTATCTATTTGCGTTATCTGCATGCCGTTGCTGTCGGTAAAAATAATTTTGCTCCCGTCTTCGGACAGTACCGCGGCGCACTGAATGAACGATTGTGCGGATGTATCGCTGTTTTTCTCAAAAAAATACAAACCGCATATAAGCGTGCACAGCAGCATTACGGACAACAGAAGAAAAAACAGTTTGTTTTGCCTGTTCAAAAAATCACCTCCGTATCGAAGTCTTCCTTGTTTTATATTTTTTGCGAAAAATATAAAAAAATACAAAGATTAAGTATTTTTAGTCCGTCAGTCAAAAACAGGGAAATACTTTTGTGAATTGACTGCACGATGTCAGAAACAAAAGTTATTTTTTTAATATTGACAAATCGAGCATGAAATGTTAAGATAGAAACCACGGGGAAATAAATTGCAAAAAAATTGAAGAAAAGGCTTGACAGTCAAAATGAAACGTGCGACAATCTTAACAGACAGACAGACAGACAGACAGACAGACAGACAGACAGACAGACAGACAGAC
>CAVKLD010000038.1:0-16918 GCA_963657065.1 bacterium | reverse complement strand
ACAGCTGTTAATTTTCGAGCAATTTTCGTTTTTTGAGGTGCTTCTCTTGCTGACGGGGGTCAAGACGAAAAGGGCGAAAAGTGCCGAAAAGGGACGCTGACGGGCGGCGGGGTTTAACTCCCGTCAGCTTAAGTATAGCCTTTTTTTTGCGGGCGGTCAAGTGTCATTTTCTTCCCGCAGACCTGTCAACGCACAAAATTCGTCGTATGTCATCACCGTGTTCAGCGTTCCGATAAGAGTATTTCCGCTTAACCGTGCGGGGAGTCCGCATTTGCGCAGGAAACCGCGCCGTTTTTGTGCGCTGTCTGTCCTGCCGGTCAAGCCTGCGGCGTAAAGATCCGAAACGGTTATTTTTCGGTGTTGTTCCGGTTTTTCGTCGGACTGCGAAAACGCGCCGCTTTTGAGAAGCGCGTTTTCGAGGATAGTGTTTTCAATTCCCTCAACGCCGAGCTTGCCTTCCTTTGACGGAGTGTCTTTGCGACGTTCCTTACCGAAAATGTCGGGGATGAATACATGCGTCACGCAATTGTCGGGAACGATGTTTTTTATCAGCGTGCGTATCTTGAAGCCTGCCGCGTCGGAATCCGTGACGATTATAAGACCTCGTTCTCGCGCAAGTTTTTTCAAAAAATTTTGTTTTTCGCGGTCGTTGAAAATATGGAATCCGTCCGTTGTAATGATGAGAGCGTCAACTACCGAAGACAGCCGAATTTTATCGTACCGTCCTTCCGTGACGATTACCTTCTCCGTATGAAGCATATAATTTCCTCGTTTTTTCAGTTTACGGACGCGGCGAGTTTCGCTGTAAGCTCCGTGAGAAGAATTGCGGCATCCGTCGATGTCGATTTGCTTTTCGTGTCCGCATCAAGCAAAACGGCGATGCACTCTTTGAGCGACGACAGTTTTGCGGATTTGACGAATGGGGCGATTTCTGACAGATTGCCGTAAAATTTGAATGCTTCCTTGAATTCCGCCGGGGAACGGTCGGCGTTCAGCGCAAGTTTGTAACGGTATGCATTCACGAATGTGCTTGCCATTGCGCCGATTATCGTCGGCATGGGCGTTTTTTGACGCAGAAGTTCGTTCATCATCTTGTATGCGCGGTCGGTATTTCCGCCGAAAATGCACTTCCCGATATCAAACACAGACGCCTCGATGCTCTTTGTGCACACGTTATCTATCATTTCGCGTGTGACGGGTTTGCCGTCTGCAAAAGAACACACTTTGTTGAATTCGTTTTGTATTGTTTGCATGTCGCTGCCGACAGTGTCGACAAGATACCGTGCGTCCTCGGCGGATATTTGCGTTTTTCGGTCTTTGGCGCGTGTGACGAGCATTTTCGCAGTTTTCTCGGGAGTCCGCTTGTTCAGTTCGGCGCAAATACCGTATTTTGAAACAAGATTGATGATATCCGTCCATTTTTGAAAATCTTTTTTTCCGTATTCAAAATTTATCGTGTTGAAAAAGAAAATGAGCACGGTTGTTTCCGACATGGTGCGCAAACCGTTTTCCAGTTCGGCAATCTCGTTTTTTCGCAGCGACGCGAGCGGAAAGTTGCGGACAAGTACGCATGTCCGTTCGCTCATGACCGGCAAAATATCCGTCGCTGCCAGAATTTCCGACACGTCTGCTTCTTCGTCGTTGAATACGCGGAAGTTAAATGCTTTGAGTGATTCATTTACGACGGCTTTTACGAGTTTACCGCAATACAGGTCTTTCAAAAAAGCGTCGTTTCCGAATAAAAGCCATATATTTTGTTTTGCGCCGTCTTTAATCAGTTTGGCGAGTTTTTCTTCGCTTATCGGTGCCATTTGATATCCTCCGAAGCAGTTATTTTTATTCCTTTTGTGTTCGCCGACATAACCGTTCCGTCGCCGTCGGCGTACGTCGAAAGCATGATTTTTTGTGCATGCAGTTTGCTCGCGTTATCCGGCAGTCCGTATTTGAACACTGCGATATCGGCATTCAGATATTCATCGGGGAGAGCAAAACTCTTCCCGGAAAAGATAAATACAACGGTTTTGTCTGCGGTGCGCAGAATGCAGCCGCGAAAACCGCCGTTGTTTGTATATTTCAGCGTTGTAGACGGCGATAGGGTAAATTCGGCGTTTTTGACCGTGCTGTCCGACGGGCACAGTGTAGACGAACCGTCGGCGTACAGAATTTCAGCGGGGAAATATGCGGAAATCAGTTTTTGCTTGTTGCTCAATCCGTTTGAAAGGATAAGTAAATCCGTACTTACCCTGCCGTCGTTTGTCATCATGCTTTTTATTTCGGATGTTGACGAATAACTGCCGCTCATGCCGAGCACAACGGTGCTTGCACCGTGATTTTCGGATATCAGTATATCGCCGTTTTTGCCGCCGGCGATGTAAATCAAAGTTTGCGGTGCGGAAAACGCGTGTGAAATAAGCACTGCCGTCAGTGCTGCCGAAAGAAAGAGGGAAGTGACCGCAACGGCGGCTGTTTTCTTTTTTGACGTCAACTTGGAGGCGGCGTATGCAGCTGCGAACATTGCTGTGTACAGTACGGCGATTGACTTTGCGTCAACCGTGATAAGGAAACATTCAAATTCCGCCAGTTTTTGTATTGTCACGGATATGAATCCGCACAGTTTTTCGCATACGTAAAACAAAAAGCCGCCGAGCTGTTCGGTTCCGATAAACGCCGCGCCGAGTGCGCCGAAAACCATCGTGCCTTCAGCCGGCAGAGTGCACAGCAGCGACGAAATTCCGCTCAAAAGAGATGAACTTCCGAAAAAATACGCGGAAATCGGCATTGTGAATACGGTTACCGTGACCGATGCGACGAGAGTGCACACAATCGACACGGCGAGTTTTTTTAAAGCGAAAAAATTTACGGGGATTTTTTTTGGGTTCACCAGTTGTGAAGAAACGACGACCCCCGCTGTAGCTGCGGTTGACAGCAGGAAAGAAACATTGCCCGCGAGGAACGGATTGACTGTAACGCACAGTGCGGATGCCAAGCCGAGCGAATTTAACGCGTCCGCCGGTCTTTTTAGAAGTTTGCCGATGAAAACCGTGATGAGCATTATTCCGGCACGTATTACCGACGGACTTTTTCCCGAAAATACAATGAAAAACAATACGAACGCGATTACCGGTATGCTCATTATCCGCCGTGTGCCGAACATGAATTTGAATGCGAAAAACAGCACGAGCGTCCAAACGGACAGGTGCATTCCCGATACGGCGAAAATGTGCGACGCGCCGGCAACGCGCAGACGGTTTGAAAAAACGGCTGATACGGAATCCTGATTACCCGTTATAAGCGCGTCGGCAATGGGAAAGGCTTCGGATGACAGTGAAATGCGCAGGCGGTTTGAAACAAGTCTGCGCAACGATAAAATCTTGAATATTATGCCTTTTCGCGCTCCCGCCGTCGATGAGAGCGAACCGCCGAAAACGGAGAAGTATTCGTTTTTTGAGAGTGAGTGAAAGAAAAACGCGCTGTTTTTGTCGGCGCATGTGAGTGTTGCATTCTTCACCGTCACGGTGTCGCCGGGACGTATGTCGGGCATTTCCTTGCCGTAAAACACCGCGCCGCCGTCAAGTTCAGTCCCGTTTGCGGTGCAGTTTTCGAGCTTCAAGACTGTGTAACTGCCGCTTGTTTGGGGAAAATATGCTGCTGTTCCCGTTAAGGTGCATGTGATTTTGTCGAATTGACTCGCCGGCAGGTATTTTAATTCGTACGAAGCCTTGTAGGAGAGGAAGGACAGGCAAACGGCAGTCAAAATCGTCAAAATAAGCGTAAAATCCTTTTTTCTTCGCATGAAACCGAATACGGCGCACAGTACGCCCGCTGCCGCAAAAACGGCGTATACAACCGCCTCGGAAAAGAGAATAGCGGTGATTATTGTAAATAGCGCGGAGAATCCGAATACTGCCGCCGGTCGTTTCATGATATCTTTTGCCTTCCGATTTTATTCGCCTGCAGGCGGTGTTTCTCCGCTGCCATTTCTTTTGTTCAGCAGAGTGATAACTTCCGAAAGACATGACAGGGGAGATTGCTTCGGAAGAAGACGCACGCTGTAATACGGTTTTGCGGAGGCGTTCGCGGATACGCGTCCGCGCATTGCGGCAAGACATGAGAGGACTTCGCGGTCGATAGACCTGACGAAAATGATAAGGCAGTTGCCGCGCTGCGTTATCTCGTAAATGCCGTTGTCGGCGGCGGAATTTTTCAAATGAGCGACACGGATAAGACCCTGAACGCTTGCGGGCGGTTCTCCGTAACGGTCGATAAGCTCGTCGGTTACGTCGAGTACGTCTTCGTCCGTATGTATATCCGCAATGCGCTTGTATATCGCGATTCGCTGCGAGTAGTCCGAAATATAGTTTTCGGGTATATGCGCGTCGATCTGAATATCGACAAGGCAGTCTTTTTTCGGAATATACGGTTTGCTGTCGGTGCTTTTTAGCCGTTCCACTTCTTCATTCAGCAGCTCGAGGTACATTTCGTAGCCGACCGACGCCATATGTCCGTGTTGCTGCGCACCGAGCATATCACCCGCACCTCGTATTTCCAGATCGCGCATGGCTATTTTGAAACCTGCGCCGAACTGAGTAAACTCGCGTATTGTTTCAAGACGTTTTTCGGCGATCTCCGACAGCTGTTTTTCGGGTCGGTACGTGAGGTATGCCGATGCGCGGCGCGTCGAACGTCCCACGCGTCCGCGAAGCTGATGCAGCTGCGCAAGACCCATTCTGTCGGCGTTCTCTATTATCAAAGTGTTGCAGTTCGGCACATCTACACCCGTTTCGATTATGGTCGTGCAGACGAGAATGTCAATGTCGCCTTCGGTGAGTTTTTTCCAGACGTCGCCGAGCTGCTGCTCGTTCATCTTTCCGTGCCCGACGCCTATCGCCGCATCGGGGAACATTTTTTGTATTTCCGCTGCGCATTCGTCGATGTCATCTATGCGGTTGTGCAGGTAGTATACCTGTCCGCCGCGGCGCAGTTCTTTCGCGATAGCCTGAGATATCAGTCCCGTGTCATGCTCGATGACATACGTCTGTATCGGATATCTGTCGAGAGGGGCTTCTTCTATTACCGACAGATCGCGCAGTCCCATCATTGCGAAATTAAGTGTGCGCGGAATCGGAGTCGCCGAAATGGTGAGCACATCAACGTTCGGGAATTTTTCTTTGAGTTTTTCTTTCTGCGCCACTCCGAAACGCTGTTCCTCGTCTACTATCAGCAGACCGAGATCTTTGAATTGGACATCGTTTGATATGATGCGGTGCGTACCTGTTATAATGTCTGTTTTGCCGGTTTTCAGATCTTTTATAATTCGCTTTTGTTCCGTTGGCGTGCGGAATCGGCAAAGCATCTCGGCTTTTATTGGGAATCCGTCGAAGCGGTGCAGAATTGTGTTGTAATGCTGAAACGCGAGTATGGTGGTCGGTGCGAGCATGGCGACCTGCTTGCCGTCGCAGATGCATTTGAACGCCGCTCTCAGAGCAACTTCCGTTTTTCCGAAACCGACGTCGCCGCAAAGCAGTCTGTCCATGGGGCACGGTTTTTCCATGTCGTGTTTTATTTCGTGAATGCAGCGAAGCTGATCGTCCGTTTCATCGTATTCAAAGCGGCGTTCAAAATCATGCTGCATGTCGATATCGGGCGAAAAAGCGTAACCGGGCATAGCCTGACGCGCTGCGTATAATTTCAGCAGCTGCGCGGCGATATCGCGGACGGCGCTGCGGACCTTCGTTTTTGTCTTCTCCCAGTCGCCCGAACCCAGACGGTTTATTTTTACGGTTCTGTGTTCATCGTCCTCGTGCGGACCGATGTATTTTGACACCAGCTCGAGTTTTGTTACGGGAACGTATAAGATGTCGCCCTTGGCGTATTTTATCTTAATGTAATCTTTTGTAACACCGTCCATGGACACTTTTTCTATGCCGTCGAAAATGCCTATGCCCGATGCCGCATGTACGACGTAGTCGCCCCGCTGCAATTCTTCCAGCGAATTAAAAGCATTCGGATTGCGCTTTTTCGCCGCAACATGCTTTTTCGGATTTTTTGCATGCCTGCCATATGAAACGGCGGTGAATTTCGCGGCAGGGAAGTCGATGCCCGCCGATATCGTTTCGGTGAGCACGTGTACATAACCCGGTTCAAAGAATTTCGGCGGGGTTTTGCAGAGTATCGACGGTATTTCGTCGTCGGTCAGTTCGTCAAAAAGCGATTGAGCTGCTTTATCCGTTCCTGTAAATACGGCTATGGCGTACTTCTTTTTTATCGCGGGGGAAATGTCCTCAACGAGAACGTTATACGAACCGTCCCAGCGTGAACCCTGCATTATTTTGAAGTTTATAAGATCTTTTACGGGAGTGTCAAACGACCCTCTCGCAAAGTTGTCGGTATAAACCGTCGCGTGCTTTTCGTACTGCATGAAAAGTTCCGCCGTCGAAAGAGTGAATTTGTCAAGACCTTTGCAGAGTTTTCCGCTTGAGAAAAGCTCTTTCAAGTCTTCGTTTATCAGCTTTTCGGCAGCCGTCGCACGCTCCTTTACCGATGCGGTGTCGCATACGAAAAGAAAAGCGTCGCCAACATACGAAAGCACCGTCGCGGGAGCGAATGCCAGCGGCAGATATCTGTCCTTGCATTCGGGCGGCAGTGAGGTGCGCAGGAGAGAAGCATCGCGGTTAAGCCATTGCCTGACTGCGGCGGTGTTTTTTCCTCTTATCGATTTTGACAGTGCATCCAGTCTGTCGGCAAGTTCCGACGGCGAATCAAAAATTACTTCGCTGCACTGAGCTATATCGATTTTGTCCGTCGAGCGGGTGCGGCGTTGAGAAATGATGTCAAATTCGCTTATCGTGTCAACTTCGTCACCCCATAATTCTATTCTGACGGGAAAAGACGAGTTGGCAGGGAAAATGTCGAATATGCCGCCTCTGACCGAAAACTGTCCCGCGCCTTCAACCATTTCGCTGAAAGTGTACCCCGCGCATACGAGCTTTTCGCGCAGCTCATCGGTCGAAAAAGTCATGCCGGTTTCTATCGAAAACGTTTTCGCTTCCAGAATCTCCGGCGGAACGGTGTACTGCATCGCGGCTTCGGCGGAACAGACGAGTACGTCCGCACGACCGCTCATAAACCGTGAAAGCGCACCTATCCGCGTCTGCTCGTACTCCGATGACGACGCCGTTGTTTCTCCGAAATTAAAGTCACGTGCGGGAAAAACCACCGCTTTCGAGCCGAATACGGAAATATCGTCGGCGAGCTTTTGCGCGTATGCGTCATCCGGCGTTATGACTGCCGCTTTTTTGCCGAATTCCTCACAAAAAGCGTGTATCACAAATGCTTTCGGCGCGGGCGGAAGTCCGAGCATGCCGAACGGAAAACAATTTCCGGTTACGTTTGATGCAATCGCCGCAAATTCGGAAGATTTTGAAAAAACTTTTGAATAACAAGACATATTTTTAACCGTTGTATTTGTTCATTGCGCCCGCGCAGTCGCCCTGCACCATGAGCGCGACTGCCTTTACGGCGCGTTTCATCGTTTCTTTTATTGTGTCAATATCCTCTTTTGAAAACTTGCCGAGGACATAGTCTTTGAGGTCGGAATCGGGATCTTTTCTGTCGCCGACGCCTATTTTCAGCCGAGGGAAATTATCGGAATTGAGCTGCCATATTATGCTTTTTATACCGTTGTGCCCGCCTGCCGAGCCTTTGCTTCTTATGCGGAGCACGCCCGTCGGAAGTGAAATATCGTCGAAAATGACTATGACCTTTTCGGGCGGTATTTTGTAAAAGTCGGCAGCCTCTTTTATCGCTTCTCCGGAGTTATTCATGTATGTTTGCGGCTTCATTACAAGGCAGTTGTGCCCATCTATGTTTACACTGCCCGTGAGCGCTCTGTATTTTAGCCTGTCGACCGAAAAGGAGTATTCGTTGCACAGCATATCTATGCACAGAAAACCCGCGTTGTGGCGCGAGTATTCGTATTCTTTCCCGGGGTTTCCGAGTCCCGCTATTATAAATTCAGGTTTGCCGACGGGAGCGGAGAATGATGCGGTCTTTTTTTTGAAAAATGCCATTTGTCTGTCCTTAATATTTTTTCGGCCTGTAGGGCTTTTTGTCGTTTACCCAACCGTCTTTGTTCGTCTGACGTTCTCTTGCGACCGCAAGCGCGTCGGCGGGCACATCGTCTGTCACCGTGCTGCCCGCAGCGGTGTACGCTCTGTCGCCGACGGTGACGGGAGCTATAAGATTCGTGTTGCAGCCTATAAACGCGTCGTCGCCGATAATGCAGCGGTTTTTGTCTTTCCCGTTGAAATTGACCGTGACGCATCCGCAGCCGAAGTTTACGCCGTTGCCGACGTCCGAGTCGCCGACATATGTCAGATGCGAAACGCTTGTGTGATGTCCTATTCTTGAATTCTTTATTTCGGTGAAGTTGCCGCAGTGCGAGTTTTCGCCTATTTGAGTGCCGGGGCGCAGATGCGCAAAAGGACCTATCGACGCGTTATCATGCACGGCGGCGGACTCCGCCTGAACGCTGTTGAGCGTGCAGTTGTCGCCGATTGTCGTGTCGAACAACACGGTGTTTGGACCTATTACGCAGTTTTTGCCGATTTTGCAGCCGTGCTTTATTATCGTTCCGGGCAGTATCAGCGTGTCCGCGCCTATTTCGGCGTCGTCGTCTATCATAACGCCGTCGGCGCAGGGAATCGACACGCCGTCGAGCATCAGGTCGTTTATGACTTTTTTGCGAAGCAATTCGTTAAGTTCCGCCAGCTGTACCCGCGTGTTTGCTCCGAGTACCGCGTCGGCGTTGTCCGCGGCAAATGCGCCGACCTTAAGCCCCCTGCCGAGCGCGATGCTTACGGTATCCGTAATGTAGTATTCGCCTTTTGAATTGTCGTTTGTGAGCAGTCCCAGAAGTTCGGATAACGTGTTGCAGTCAAACCACATCGCACCGGAGTTTATCTCGTTAATTTTTTTTGTTTTGCAGTCGGCTGACGCTTCTTCGATTATTGCCTTGAAATTCTCGTTTTTGTCGCGTACTATTCTGCCGTATCCGAACGGATTGTCTATTTTTGCGGAAATTACAGTCTGAACAAATCTGTTGGCTGTGTGGTATTCGAGCGCGTCGGCAATCGTTTTTGAATCAATAAACGGCGCGTCGCCGTTGAGAATGAGCACGTTGACACCGCTGTGCTCCTTTATGAAATCGGCAGCCTGCATCACCGCGTGACCCGTGCCGAGCCGCTGCGCCTGATGCACTGTTTTGGCGCGACCTTTAAGGTGTTCGTCCAATATCTCCGCCTTGTATCCCGTTATTACGCAAATGTCCTCGACACCCGCGCCGAACGCGGCGTCCATGACTCTGTCTATCATCGGTCGGAATAAGATTTCCGCCATTGCTTTCGGCTTTGATGATTTCATTCTCGTTCCCTCGCCGCCGGCGAGTATTATGGCGCAATTTTTCACGAAAAAAACCTCCCAAAAAATAAACTCCTCTGATATCGTACAATACATTATCCATTATGCGGTGCACGCCCGCTCCGGCACACGGTCAGCCGCGCACATAACGGAATTATAACACTTTGTAAGGTTGACTTCAAGCTAAATTTGTTTTAACAACAGCATATATGTGAAAAGTTTATAAATAAAGCACCGCGTATTTGTGCAACATCAAGAAATTTCAGTTTTTTCGAGGAAGATTTATCAATCGCTTGACACTTGACCGAAAAATATTTATAATAAATGTGTATAAATAGGACGGTCGCGATAGACCTTTTTTGGTTATCTATCCAAATTTACGGCTTGTCTTAAGGAGGAATTATTGTGAGTAATAATTCAGGTTCAAGAGTGAAAACCCGTGCGGTTGCAAGAGTTTTCATTGCCGTAATGGCAGTGTGCCTTGCACTTACCGCAGTTCCGTTTCTCACTCCCGACAGTCTGCCCGTTGCAAAAGCGGCAAATGAGCAGCTGACGGGTACATCGAAGGATCAGATTAACAGTGCGCTGAAAGGTTATGCTGCAGGCACGGTTGTCGACCTTACGCTTCAAAACGATATTGATGTTAACAACAGCAGTATCGGCGATCAGCATGAAAGCGTGATAGACGGTATTGTTATTCCGAGCGGTATAACCGTAAACCTTTATATGAACGATCATCGTATTTATTTCAGCCGTAAAGGTGAAGGTGCTTTTCGGAAGTTGCTTGGTTTGCGTGCGGTTGTAAACAATGGTACGCTGAATGTGTATTCGGGGTCCGTAAAAACTCCTAATCGTCAAACTGCGGCGGACGATAAATCCGCTATCTCTCTGTTTAACAGCAGAACAAGTATGAAGTCATCAAATGACGGTGAGGTTGCATTTGTTCGCCTGGAAGCAATTTCGAATGCAGGTACGCTTACTGTTAACAAAAATGTAACATTGTCGGTAAAGTCTGAACTCGCTTATGCCAATCCCGGTGTCAATATTGTAGATGACGGAACGACTACGACGGCGGTTGCTGCGATAGTTAATTCATCAAATTCTGCGTCGGTTACTGTCCGTGATGCCGTAATTACTGCATATGCGGATTCTGAAAGCGTCAGCGATAGAGCGCATACTGCGGAGTCGCGTGCGTATGCATACGGAATATACGGCGGCAATGTCAGCGTTGCCGGAGATTCTATATTTTCAACTACCATGAAATTACAAAACTCAGAGTCCAATTCTATTGTCAATAAACAAGGTAAGGTTACAGGTGTTGCTATCGGCATTTGTTCAGGCGGCACTATTGATGTCGATGGCGGTACATTCAGTTATGCATCCGATATTACATCTGATAACAACGCACTTCAGAAAGGTTATGCATATATTTACCAATGCGGTGTGTTTTATTCTACAGGTGCGGTGCCGTCATTGTGCGACGGCACAATAAATGTTGCAAACAAAAATACGTTTACATATAATGTCGGAAACAAAAATTACTATGAGGGCACGGTAATGACTTCTTCGCGTTTACCGTGGTCACCCGCAGATGTTTTTGGCTCAGCTACGAGTTCGCTTTACGGACGTAGGGAAGAACACAGCAGCTACCCGGCAAGGATTACAACGGCAGTTGCTGCAGGACAGTACAAGGATGAATCCGGTAATACCTACAATGCGTCGATGTCGACAGATCCCTCTGTGCATCCTACTGCTATTGACAGAGGCGCGCCCTCGGGTTCGTACCGTGTTCACGTAATCTACCGGTACTGGACGGACAGTAATAAATCAAAACTTGACACAACCGTAGTCGGCAGCGACGGCAATGCGGGTTATTCGTTTATGCCGCTTAACGACGGAACGGAAATAGTTAAAAACAAAGTTGTGCTTTCGGGAATTACATCACAGTCGAATTTCACGAAATCCTCGGCTTCGGGAATCAAATATTCCTCGGGCGGCGAAGCGTATAACAGTTACTTCTGGCATCTCAAGAGCATATCCTACAACCAGACGTCCGACTGGTTCTCCGGGGTCAACTTCTCAAAAGCCGGCAAGGAAATGAAATCGTTTGATACCGGAACGGACGGGTCAGTTGGTGAGAATTCATCGTCACCGTTATACATTTACGTTGACTATGTCAGAAAGACTCCCGCAAAAATAAGCATGTCGATAAAAACGGGTGCTGCCGTTTACACGGGTAAACCGATTCTTGCGAGTGTTCTCGGCGCGTCCGTCAGAAATGAGATGGATTATTCGGATTGCACAGCGGACTACGACCTTGATAAAAACAATGCCGCCCTTATCCCCGTCGATTATGAGTGGTCGGGAACTACCGCAGCAGGCAAGGAGATAAGCGGCAGCGGCAGTCTGCCGACAGTTGTAGGCTCTTACAACGTTACCGCGAATTTTGCGGATAACACCGCCTACGATATGGATGAAAAACTCCACAAGAACAGAGAAGCGTATTCCTACACTTTCAGCCTTAACATTACCCCATCGGAAACCACACGGGGAACTTTACCGACATCGATTGACCTTACTTACGGTCAGAAGCTGGGCGAAGTGCTGAAGCTGTCCGACTTTGCGGCAGACGGTGTCAACGGAGAAAAGCCGAGCGGAACGTTTTCGTTCAAATATTCTTCCGACGGGGCGGAATTTAAGAGCGTCGGCAGCAATACCGTTACAATCGTGTGGACTCCCGCCGACTCAAAAGGCAACTACAAGCAGACCGAATTTACGGTAGTATATAATGTAAATAAGGCGAAACTCACAATTAAACCCCTCGCGTCAACGGTTGTTTACGGCGACAGCGAATTTAAGAAATCGTTCTCGTCTTTCTTTGACGGACTTACCGCCAACGATAATAACGACGATGTAAAAGCGCAGCTTGAAGCGGTCATGTCCTACACCATCCTTCGCAACGGCGGCTGGTATCCGTATAAGGCGGGTGAAACTCCTGCGGGTACGTATTACGTCAGAGCGACGCTCACCGATACAACGGTTGCCGTGCTCTCGAATTACGAATACGGTTACGCTTTCGGCGAATCGGATAACCCGGAGGGCATTCTGACCGTCGAAAAACGCCCCGTTACGGTCGTTGCGACAGCCGTAAGCAGACCTTACGACCCCAACAACGGCAAGGTTGTCGTAAAATTTGAAATAACCGAGGGCAAGCTCCTTGCCGACGATGTGAGCGTAACCAACACCGAAGGTGATCTTGCCGACAGGAACGCGGGTACTCAGTATGTCGGCGGCATTAACTCGACAACCGTACCGATGTTGTTCACGGGCGGCAAGAGTGACAACTACGAACTTGATGTTCTTCGTTACAACACGGGGGATTATCTCAAGGTTGAAATAACAAAGGCAACTCCGTCCGTTTCCGTTCCGTCGCTCGGCGCGGTGTTCTACAAGAGAACCCAGACGCTCGCAGATATCGACCTTACCGGTTACAATAACGGCGGCAAATGGCAGTGGACGGATAAATCCGTCAATCCCACTGTAAACACCGGTGAATATTCCGCAACATTCACCCCCGATGACAGTGCAAACTACGAAACCGTCACGGTGAGCATTCCTCTTACCGTTAATCCCACGCCCGTTGTCATTTCCTACAAAAGCGAAGTGTCCTACGGCGACAATATTCCCAATATCACAGCGTACTCATATTCCGCGCCGAATGACCCGTCATTCAATATTGACTCCGTCACGACCACCGGTAATATAAATGTTTCTACCGATTATAAAGTGGGAAGTCCCGCAAGCGAAACGGGATATGCCGTTCGCATCAGCGCACCTAACTTTAAGGACGTCAGCGGAAACTACACCTTTACCGCACAGGACGGCGTTATAACCGTAAAACCGCGCACGATAGTGTTTACCGTTTCGGATGCGGTTATCACCTACGGCGAAAACTTTGCTGCCGACAGTGTTAAAGTCACATTTGACGAAAGCCGCCTTGTCGGTGACGACACCGCAAGCTCGATTACTTCAAATAAAGTTGAACCGTCATTTAATGTCACGTCGAAATTTAACTACCTGTCAAATTACGGAGTAGGCGAGTATGATCTTACCGCAAACGCATCGTTTACCACTTCACCGAACTACGCAATCGAGATTGTCAACGGCAAACTCACCGTCAAGAAAGCCGACCTTGTAATAAAGGCAAAGAGCTTCTCTCTGACGTACGACTCCGATATTCCCGAAAACCTGTCGCAGCAGTATGAGCTTGAAGGCGCAAAAAGAGGCGATACGCTTATTTCTGCGGTAACTGCCGGCGAAGTTAAGTTCAGTACGGATTACTACAAGGGCGCACCCGTTAACTCGGAAGGCTACAACTTCTATATCGATATCTCCGGCGCGACTTTCCAAAACTACAATGTTTCGGTTGAACGCGGCACTGTCGTCGTTGTAAAAGCCGATCCCAAGATTACGGAGTATCCCAAGGCGACGCTTACTTACGGCGATGCTCTCGCCAATGCCGTGTTTGAAGGCGGTACGGTAGACGTGGCAGGTACGTATGTTTATGACAGAGCCGACATTATGCCTTCGTGGCAGGAGGCTGCATGGACAATTTATACCGCTTCGTTTATCCCGGAAGATACGGTAAACTACAATACCGTTAAGAATCTGTATGTTTCGCTTACGGTCAGCAAGAAAGAAATAAGCGGTTCGCTTGCCGTTAACGGCAACCCGATGCTCGGTTCAACTCTTACCGTCGATGTAAGCGGACTTGACCCTGATTCGGTCGGAACGTATACATTTGTCTGGACGGTTGACGGCGAAAAGGTCGGCACGGGCGATACGCTTGCCCTTGATGATGAGTCGAAGTTCGTCGGTAAGACTGTAACCGTTACCGCAACCGCAACGGGTTATTACACCGGTTCGGCAAGCGTTACCACAACGAAAGTAGCCCCGACTCTTACGCCTGTAACCGAGATTCTTACCGATGGCGAGTTCGAAAAGTACTTCAATTCCGCAGACCTTTCACTTGGCGCAACAAAAACCGTTACCTACGACGGAAAGGCGCAGAACATCGCCGTAAATCTCCGCAGCGACGTCACAGCGAATGCGAGAGTCGGCGCGGTTACCGTTAAATATAACGGCAGCACGATTGCTCCCGCCGCAGCAGGTACGTACAGTGTTACAATTGATATTGCGACTCCCGACTACAACACAATTACTGCAAAAGACGGCAAAATCTACGACGGCGATACGGTTGTGTATTCACCCGTTTCAAACTTCAAGATAGGTACGCTCGTTATTGAAAAAGCTCCGTATGACGTTATCGTTTGTGTTGATAATAAAGTTTACGACGGTTATACGGCTGCAACCGCAAAGGTTGTCAGTGAGTCGGGCGCGGTAACTCTTACCGGCGGCGATAAAGATGATGTTAAGTTCGGAAAGGCTTCGTTTGTGTTCTCTGACGCGAATGTCGGCACAGGCAAAACCGTAACTTATGCGGACGCGTCACTCACGGGTGCGGCAGCTGCAAACTACGAACTTAACCTTACGATTCAAAACGACACAAAAGCCAATATCACCCCCCGCAAACTCCTTGTCAGAGCAGATCCTATTTCAAGAGAATATGCGGACGGCAACTACGATGTCAGCGTTTCGTTTGAAATAAACACTGCGTCGATTGCTCCGACCGATTCACTTGATTCCGTCGGCATAGACGAAGCTGCCGCTTCGGGACGCGTTGATGACTGCCGTGCGGGCACAAGAAATGTAACACTTCAAAATGTTGAACTTAAGGGTTCAAAGAAAGCAAACTACACGCTTGAAATTACAAACAGTGATTCTCTTACGGTGCAGATACTCAAAGCGACTCCGAGTTATCCGATACCGGAAGTTGCCGACATCACATATGATGCAGGCAGACATCTTTCCGCCGTCAGCCTCGGCGATTCGCGTTGGAGCTGGTCGCAGAATGTGAAAAACGAAGTCCCCGCAGCCGGCACGCACACCTACGCCGCAGTTTTCACTCCCGCTGATACGTCAAATTACGCGACTGTCACACGTGAGGTTAGCTTCACCGTAAACAAAGCTCCCGTTACCGTTAAAGCCGCATCGTTTGATGTGACATACGGTGACATTGAGCCGACATATTATACAATCGTAAGCGGACTTACAGGCTCCGATACGGTCAAGAATCTCAACGGATTTGTGCTTCTCAATTGCGCTTATCAGACTGATTCACCCGTCGGCGCTTACACGGTAACGATAGACGGACGCTACGAGAGCGACAACTATACGTTTGATTATACTCCCGGCACGGTTACTGTAAATCCGAGAACCGTTTATGTGACCGCTGAAGCGGTTAACCGTGAGTATGAAGCCGGAAATGTTAACGTAACGGTCAATTTCTCTCCGCTTTCCAACGTCCGCGTCGGTGACGAGGGCAACGTTTACATCAAAAATGCGTCGCTTACGGGTACAGTGGCAAATGATACCGCAGGAACAAAAACAGTCACTTATACCGTGCCTGAACTTGCGGGTTCGGCTTCGCAGAACTATGTGCTGACGCTCTTCAATACGAACCTCACAGTTGAGATTCTCAAGGCGCATCTTGCCGGTGTTGTTCTTCCCACATCCGCAACGGTATTCTACGGCAGCAAACTCTCCACAGCAAAATGGACGTCTGCATACGAAGGTACCGAACTCGGCACGTTCTCGATGAAAGACCCCATGTCCACACCTAAGGCGGTAGGAACCACATCGGATGTCTACAAGGTTATCTTCACTCCGTTTGAATCGGCGAACTACGCAACCGTCGAGCAGTATATTACGCTTACGGTCGAAAGGGCTGTCCTCAATCTGGAAATGAGCATTGCCGGGGTTCTCACTTCGGGCAACAAACTTTACATCGTTACGAACAGCATCCCCGAAGACGCAGCACGCTATATAGTTTATAACTGGTACAGAGTTCCGTCTGCGGACGCGGATTACAAATCGACGGGCAAGGTTGTTGCATACAATACTTCCGAATACACGCTCACCGAGGACGATGTTGACTCCTACATCGTTGCGGTTGCTCAAAATTCGTCGGATTCCCCGTACTCCATCTCGGCAAAGTGCATTTCGGATTCCTCTGTGTCGCAGCCGAAGATGTCCTTCTGGCAGAAAATCATGAAGTGGTTCTATAAACTTATCGCTTCAATTTCCGCAGTTTTCGGCAGAGTAAAATAATCCTTTATAAACTAATATCAACTGATAAACTAAAAGGGCTGTAAAAAAACAGCTCGAAAAAAACGACCGTAAATTCCCAAGGTAAGTTCCACGGTAGGATACCGGTGGAAGTTACCTTGGGAAATAAAGAAAGTTAATAAGGGAAACTCGGAAGAAATCCGGAAAAAGCGAGTAAAAGAAGGCATTTTACGGGCGATAAATGAAGCAAGGCAACCCAAATAAGCCCGAAGAAAAGCTTTCCCGGACTAAGTTCCACTATGGTAGAAGTTAC
>CAVKLD010000037.1:0-17049 GCA_963657065.1 bacterium | reverse complement strand
TTTTGCCTGAGCCGATTCATATCGGGCAAGGCAAAACCCTCTCGAATACTTGACGTATTTGCGAGGGTTTTAACGCAGCATGAGCTAAATCCGACCTGTCAAAACCGACACGGGTTCAACCCCCGTCAGCTTATGCAAACAGTATTCTTTTTTTGAAGAAACGGCAGACACATTCTCAGCCGTTTTGCTCCGCCTTGTATGCCGCACGTACCGCCTTTGCGAGCTGGTCGGCGCAGGATGTGCTGCGCGGTCCGCAGGAATTTCCCTCAAGTGCGCTTTCGATTTGATTTACGGTCATGCCGTCCACAAGTTTTGCGACGGCTTTAAGGTTGCCGTTGCAGCCGCCCGTGAAACGGACGTTTGAAATTATGTCCCCGTCGATGTCAAAAGTTATCGACGAAGCGCACGTGCCGTGCGTTTTGTATGTGAATTTCATATCTTTTTCCTTTCGTCTGTTTTTATTTTTCAGTAAGCACCGTTCTCCCGCCGAAGAAGTACACGTTTGTCATAAAAGCCGCCATCTCATCCGGGGGTATCTTCATGCCGTCGTACATCCAGCTGAGAATTGTCTGCCAAAAGCCGGCTACGGCGAAACAGGTGAGGTACCTTTTCGGATTGTCCGGACCGAATACCTTTTCCGAGTCGGGAATGCATTCAAGCAGTCTTTGTTTTATCATGTTTGTGAGGTTGTTGTTCGGGTCGTTGCCGATTACGAATTTGCATATTTTTTCATTTGTTTTGCAAAAAACGAGAAACCGCGTGATATACGACACAAAATCGGCAACGGTATTGAAATCGGCTTCGGGTGA
This sequence comes from bacterium, assembly GCA_963657065.1. Lineage (GTDB taxonomy): Bacteria > Bacillota > Clostridia > Oscillospirales > Acutalibacteraceae > RUG806. The sequence continues at coordinate 16,240 of CAVKLD010000037.1, read as the reverse complement.
AATTACTTCCGCTTCGAACACCTCGTATATTTCCGCTTGAATCCGACGAATCATGTCGTTTATATCTTTATAGTAAAAGTAAAAAGTGGAGCGGTTGACATCGGCGGCTTCGGTGAGTTCCTTTACCGTAATTTCGTCCGCCGTTCTTGTTTCGAGCAGTTTGAAAAGGTTGTCGCGAAGTATCTTTTTTGTTCTTTTTACGCGCCTGTCTTCCGCGCGGTGAGTTCTTTCCGTCATTTTTGCACTCTCCTCAATTTGTTTGATACACGGATATGATATCATACGAATGTCGCAAATTCAACAGTAAAATTCCCGACATTTGAAAAAATCGGTAAAAAATACGCGCAAAACGTAAACGCCGAGCCGATTTGAAAGGCAAATTGAGAATTGTTCCCAAAATGGCTTGACAAAACAAAATTGCGGGGTATAATAAAGACAGCTTTCTGAAAGTGGGACTGTGTCTCATATTTTTCTCCGCGGAGGAGTAAAACAATGGCTCATTACAATACTCAGCAAAAGAAAATACTTGTTGATTTTCTTACTTTGCATTCCGGCAAAGCATTTACCGCAGACGAAATTGTCGCGGCGCTTGAAAAAAACTGCGCCGATCCGCCCGGCAGAAGCACGGTTTACCGGCTCATAAACCGCCTGTGCGACGACGGAGCGGTCAAGCGTTTTACGCCGGACGGCTCAAAACGTTTTCGCTATCAGATAACCGGCGGCGAGGAGTGCCACCACCATTTGCATCTCAAATGCACCGAATGCGGACGACTTATTCACATGCCTGTTCCGCAGACTGACGAAGTTATCAATGTCGTGTTCGGCGACTGTGACTTTTCGGTCGACAGAGAGCGCACGACGCTTTTCGGCTGTTGTGGAGAATGCAGAAAAAAAGACGAAAGGGAAAGTACCTGAAAATGAAAAAATCCAAAAGAATAATTGCGGCTGCCGCCGCTTTTGCCGCCGTTTTTGCCGCTGTTGCGGCGTTCGCTTCGTGCGGAAAAGTGACTTCCGAAACAACAACCGACGAGTCGTCCGAAAAAAAATACTCTGTAGTGTGCTCGTCTTTTCCTCAGTATGACTGGGTAAGAGTTTTGCTCGGGGACAGAATGTCCGACTTTGACGTTTTGCTGCTTTCGGGCAAGGGCGCGGATATGCATTCGTATCAGCCTACCGCCGAAGACATAAAAAACATCGGTGCTTCGGACATGTTCGTGTACGTCGGCGGAGAGAGTGAAGACTGGGTCGGCGATGTCGAAAAAAGCGTAAATTCCGAAAAAACCGTGTTTGTGAGCATGACCGACATCCTCGGTTCGGACATGCGCGAGGAAGAAACCGCGCTTGAAGCCGAAAATGATGAACATGAACACGACGAACATGAGCACGGCGACGGCGAAGTCGAATACGACGAGCACGTCTGGCTTTCATTGAAAAATGCGCAGAAGATAACGGCGTATATCGCGTCGGAACTTGCAAAGCTCGATCCTGACGGAAAAGAAACATATGAAAACAATCTGAAAGAATATTTGCTGCAGCTTTCCGTGCTTGATGCGGAGTACAAAAAAGCGGTCGAAAACGGCGCACGCGATACGGTTGTTTTCGCTGACAGATTCCCGTTTTTATACATGATGAAAGATTACGGCATCAAATATCACGCCGCATTTTCCGGTTGCTCGGCGGAGAGTGAAGCGAGCTTCAAAACCATCACCGCGTTGAGCCGCGCCGCGGATGAGATAAAGACGGACACGATACTTATAACGGAAACGTCCGACGGTTCGATTGCCGACGCTGTCATTTCCGGAATGACCGACAAGACGTGTCAAAAAGCGGTGATGAACTCGATGCAGTCCGTTACGGCGACGGCGGCGGCGGGTGAAACGTACCTTAACGTGATGACGGCAAATCTTGAGTCGCTCAAGAAAGCACTCGGATGAAAGGGAAATAAAATATGCCTCAGATAATTTGCAGAAACGCTTCTCTCGGTTACGATGGGAAAGCGATAACGCACGGACTTAATTTTGAAGTGAACGCCGGCGACTATCTTTGCATCGTCGGTGAAAACGGGGCAGGTAAATCCACCCTTATAAAGACGGTGCTCGGACTTAATCCGCCGATCGACGGCGAGATAAGCTATTCGGACGGACTGAAACAAAACGAAATAGGATATCTGCCGCAGCAAACTCCGGTGCAGCGCGACTTTCCCGCGTCGGTGAACGAAATAGTGCTGTCGGGTTGCCTCGGCAGGTCGGGACTTCGTCCGTTTTATACGAAAGAGCAGAAAAAACTTGCCGCCGACAATATGGAAAAAATGAACATTACGTCTTTGGCGGGACGGTGTTACAGAGAACTTTCCGGCGGTCAGCAGCAGCGCGTGCTTTTGGCGCGTGCGTTGTGCGCGACATCGAAACTTCTGCTGCTCGACGAGCCGGTGGCGGGACTTGACCCGAAAGCGACACGCGAAATGTATGAGATTATCGCGTCGCTTAACCGTTCGGGTATAACTGTAATAATGGTATCGCACGATGTTGGGGCTGCTGTGAAATATGCCACGCATATTTTGCATCTCGGCAGCATGCCGAAATTTTTCGGCTCAAAGGCTGACTATCTCATGACCGATATCGGGCGTGCGTTCACAAGCAGGGAGGCAACCGAGAATGAGTGAGTTTTTATCATATTTTCAGTACCCGTTCGTGCAGCGTGCAATGATAGTCGGCATTCTCATCGCACTGTGTTCGTCGCTTCTCGGAGTGACGCTTGTGCTCAAACGTTTTTCGTTCATAGGCGACGGTCTTTCGCATGTCGCTTTCGGAGCGATGGCGGTTGCCGGAGTTACGGGACTCACAAACGATATGATTATCGTTCTTCCCGTTACAGTGCTGTGCGCTGTTCTTCTCCTGCGCGTCGGAAACAGGGCGCAGATAAAGGGCGACGCGTCGCTTGCAATGCTGTCCGTCGGCTCGCTCGGTGTAGGCTACCTCATAATAAATCTGTTCTCGACGTCCGGGAACGTAAGCGGAGATGTGTGCACGACCCTTTTCGGCTCAACGTCAATCCTTACGCTGTCCGATTTGGATGTGCTGCTGTGCATTGTGCTTTCGATAATCGTAATCGGCGTGTTTGTGTTGTTCTATAACAAAATTTTCGCTGTAACATTCGACGAAACGTTCGCACGTGCGACGGGCACAAAAGCGAATGCGTACAACCTTATGATTGCCGTTGTTACCGCCGTTATCATCGTGCTTGCAATGAATCTTGTGGGTTCGCTTCTTATCTCCGCGCTCGTTATATTCCCCGCTCTGTCGGCAATGCGCGTATTCAAGAGCTTTCGCGCCGTCGTTGCATGTTCCGCCGTCGTGTCGGTGCTGTGCGCTTTCGCGGGACTTGTATTGTCCGTCGTGTTTTCCACACCCGTCGGTTCAACCATTGTTGCTGCGGACATAGTTGTCTTTGTTGTTTTCTCGCTGGCGGGAAAACTCAAAAAATAAACAAAAAAAATGAAGACGGGTACGCGCAAAACAGCCGTTTCGGCTGTGCCGTCGGGAATAATCCTGATTATGACGGCGTTGCCCGATGATGTGTTCTCCGTGTACCTGAAAGAGAGGAAAAAACAAAATGAACAAAAAGTATTTATGCATTCCCCTTGCAGTACTCCTTGCGTGCTCTTTTACCGCATGCGGCAAGTCGGACGGCGGAAATGGCAATGAGTCCGCCGCAGCCGATACGACCGTAAACGAAACGGTATCCGACAGCGGCGGCTCTTCTGCGAAAGAAGAGGTTACCACGATTCCTGCAAACGCTCCCGAAGAGGATGTTGTGGGAATCAAAGAAACGTTCAATTCACTCGAATACGCCGCGTATCTCAACATATTCTACGAAAAGAAAGCCGATGAATATGTAAACAAGGAGTACAGCAAAGAGGGAACTTTTGCGGTGCTCCGCGACGAGTACAACGGTGTTGACCGCTACTATGTCTGGGGTTATGCCGATAAAACGCGCTGCTGCGATTGGCAGTGGGAGTTTATCCCGACCGATGTTTCATCACTTCCCGCAGCCGGTTCGTACGTAAAGCTCAAAGGCAAACTTGTTGCCGATGAAGATTCGCTCGACGGCTACCTTTTCACCGATACGACGCTTGAAACGGTTGAGAACTTTACTCCCGCCGACGGACTTGACCTTACGGTGATGTCTCCGACGCTTGCAAGAGTGCAAATAGCGAATATGCAGGGCAATTCCGATGCGTTTGCTGACAAAAACGTTAAAATTTTCGGCAGGGCACTCAACGGTTCGTGCATCCAGCATCCCTACTATGACGGTTCATGGAATCTTGACATGGTTCTCCCCGACGGCGAGTCGACTCCCGCAACCGGTCAGTACCTTATCGTTTCCGGCGTATTTACCGTTGAAAACGGCGGGTCTTATCTTAAAGTGTCAAAGTGCGAAAAATTCTGATTCGCACCGTTTGCCGCAAAGAACGTTAAACGCCGTCTTACTCGGCGACGCATGACATCCGTTTGTTTCTTTCGGACAAAAACCAATCGTGCGACGCATATTTCATTGCCGGTGCCGTGCCGTTGACGCCGACGCTGTCGCAGTGCCGGAGCTATTTCGGAATCCACATCTAAAAAAGGAAGTAATTTCATGCTTTGTCAAAACTGTCAGACGCAGGATGCTGCCGTGCATCTCAAGCAAATAATAAACGGTGAAGCCATAGAGCTGCACCTCTGTCCGGATTGCGCGGCGGCAATGGGATATTCCGACATGCTCGGAATGTTTCAGCTGCCTTTCGGCAGAATTTTCGGAGCGGCAGCAGGGAAACAAAATGTATCGGCTGAGCAGCATTGCCCCACCTGCGGTTTTACGTTCTCCGACATATCGCACAGCGGTCGGCCCGGCTGCCCCGATTGCTATCGCTTTTTTGCCGACAAACTCGCGCCGTCGATAAAGAAAATTCACGGCAGAGCGGTTCACATCGGCAAAATTCCGGAGTCTGCCGGCAGAATTGCGCAAAACGAGCGGAAACTGCGCGAACTTAAAGCGCAGATGGAAGAAGCCGTTCGCCGACAGGATTTTGAACGCGCTGCATTTATTCGCGACGAGATAAAAGAAATTGCCGAAAAGGAGAAGAACGACTGATGTATATGCTCAGTTTTATGCCGGAGTATCACGGTGATGTTATAATTTCTTCCGCAGTAAGACTCTCGCGCAATATCGATAAAATCCCGTTTCCCGTTCGGTTGAATGTTTCCGAAAGAGATGCCGTAAACAAAAAAGTCTACGAAATACTGGTCGGCGCCGGTTTGCCCGTCAATGTTACGGATATGAGCAAACTGTACCCGTATGAGGCTGTCGCGCTTGCCGAACGCGGAATAATCAGTCCCGAATTTGCGTCGTCGTCGGGCGGACGCATTCTTATATCATCGGAAGACGGCAGTGTAAATATCATGCTCAACGAAGACGACCACATCAGGATTGCCGCGTTCGCATCGTCTTTGCAGCCGGAAAAAGCGTATGAAAGCGCGTCCGTGTACGAAAAGACGCTCGACGGCAAACTTCGTTTTGCGTTTGACTCCGAACTCGGTTTTTTGACGCAGAATCCGAAAAATCTCGGCACCGGACTCAGAGTTTCCGCAGTGATGCACCTGCCCGCTCTTTCGCGAAACGGCACGGTCAGTTCGCTTGTATCCACCGTTTCAAAACTCGGAATGAGTTTTCGCGGTGCGTTCGGCGACAGTCTTTCTGTGCGCGGTGACATGTACCGCCTGTCAAATAACATAACCCTCGGCATTGACGAAAAAACGGCGGTGTCAAATTTGAAATCAATGGCACTGCAGATAGCCACGAAAGAACACGCGTACGCGGAGAACCTTATAAAGGACATTGGCATGCGCGACAAAATAAACCGTGCACAGGGACTTCTTTCAACCGCAATGCTTGTCGATAACGACGAGATGCCCGAAATGCTGTCGCTGCTAAGACTCGGCGCGGTATACGGCATTTGCCCGGTCGATGTCGGCGCGGTAAACGAACTGATGTATACGTTGCAGCCGGCTTGTCTTAACTGTATTGCGGGCGGCAGACTTTCCGTGCGCGAACAGGACGAGCTTCGCGCGAAAATAATCCGCAAAAAGCTCTTCGGCGCAGAATAGAAAAAATAAAACGGCAGTATAATGAAAACGACGGAAAACAAATCGTCGTTTTTATTTTTTTCTGAAAGGCATGCGGATGATATATGAAAAAATACAGATTTTCGGGGTTTTCCGAAAAAGCCGACACCGCGCTCAATTTAGCCATAACCGTTGCCGGTGAAATGGGACACACGTATGTCGGAACGGAGCATTTGCTGTTGGGACTTCTGGGCGATCCGATGAGCGTTGCCGGCGTTGTTTTGTCCGGGTGCAGCGTACAGTATAAGGCGGCGTATGACAAGCTCGGCGAACGTATGGGCAAAGGTGTTCCTACCGTGCTCACGGACAAGGATATGACGCCGCGTCTTGTCAAAACCGTGGAAAACGCGCTCAAAGAAAGTAAGAAAGCAAAATCAAATGTCTGTACCGAACATTTGCTGACGGCGCTTCTGCGCGACAGCCGCTCCGGCAGTTCGGCTCTTCTTGCGGATTTGAATGTCAGTCCGTCTGTGATTTATTCCGATGTTGTGCGTGCGCTCCGTCCGCCGCAGCCGTTTGCCGTGCAGCGCGGCAAAACATACCGTCAGGCGGCGTTGGCTTCGTCCCCGTCGGGAACGCTTGCGAAATATGGCGTCTGCCTTACCGAAGCCGCCCGTGCGGGGCGCATCGACAAAGTCGTGTGCCGTGACAGGGAGATAGAGCGCGTCATGCGCATTCTGTGCAGACGTACAAAAAACAATCCGTGTCTTATCGGCGAACCCGGTGTCGGAAAAACGGCGGCTGTCGAGGGACTCGCACTGCGCATTGCCGAGGGGAACGTCCCGGAATCGCTGCTTAACAAAGAGGTGTGGTCGCTGGAGCTTACCGCGATGGTTGCGGGGGCGAAATACAGGGGCGATTTTGAAGAACGGATACGCGGCGTGATAACCGAAGTGACCGAAGCGGACAACATTATTCTCTTTATTGATGAAATTCACAATATCATCGGCGCGGGTTCTGCGGAGGGTGCGGTGGATGCCGCGAATATTCTCAAACCCGTTCTTGCAAGGGGAAAGCTGCACCTTATCGGCGCGACAACGGCGGACGAATACCGTCGGTGCATCGGAAAAGACGCCGCACTCGAAAGGCGTTTTCAGCCCGTTACCGTTGAGCAGCCTTCGGAAACCGACGCGCTCGAAATTTTGAAAAGCCTGCGCCCGTCATACGAAGAGCACCATGGCTGTAAAATAACCGACGATGCGCTTGAAGCGGCGGTGTCCATGTCAGTCAGATATATTACTGACCGTTTTTTGCCCGACAAGGCGATTGACCTCGTCGATGAAGCGGCGGCAATGGTGAGCATGAGTTTCCGAACGGACGGCGGATATTCCGACAAAAAACGCGAAATACTGGTTCGCAGCGGAAGGATAGAAGAAGCCGTGCGCATTGCCGAAGAGCGAAAAACGGAAACGGATGGACAATGCGGCGTGCCCGAAGTTACAAAAGCGGAGATAGCACAGGTTGTGAGCGAGTGGACGGATATCCCCGTTTCAACGGTCAACGCCGACGAAAAAATCAAGCTGGCAAATCTCGAAAACCGTCTGTCAAAATTGATAGTCGGACAGAAAAAAGCCGTGAAAGCCGTTTCCGATGCGATAAGACGCGGCCGTCTCGGACTGAAAGACCCGTCGCGTCCCGTCGGAACATTTCTTTTTTGCGGACCGTCGGGAGTCGGCAAAACCGAACTCGCAAAAGCGGTTGCAAAAGAGATTTTCGGTTCGCCCGATTTTCTTATATGTTTCAATATGGCTGAATTTTCGGAGGCGCACAGCGTCGCACGGCTGATAGGTTCGCCGCCGGGTTACGTCGGTTTTGAGGACGGCGGGCAGCTTACGTCGAAGATTCGCCGCCGTCCGTACAGTGTCGTGCTCTTTGATGAAATAGAAAAAGCGCACCCGGATGTGTTTAATTCTCTTTTGCAGCTTTTGGACGAGGGGACGATTACTTCGTCCGACGGCAGGAAAGTCGATTGCCGCAACACGGTTATTATAATGACCTCGAATCTTGGCGAAAAATTCGCTGCAGGCGGCGTTGCGCTCGGGTTCGGTTCTACCGCTGAAAACGGAATAAAAAAAGAACTCGAAAACGTGTTTCGTCCCGAATTTTTGAACAGGCTGGATGATATTGTCGCATTCGAGCAGCTTACCGTTGAAGAACTCCGCGAAATTGTGCGCAGAAAATTAAACGATGTCGGACAGTTTGCCCTTTCGGGCGGTATTGAGGTCGAATTTTCCGATGATGTGGCATCGTATATTGCCGAAAAAGCCGCCGCGCTTCACGACGGAGCGCGTCCGATAGGACGTTTGACGGGGGAGCTTATCGAAACGCCGCTTGCACGTCTTGAAATTGCGGATAACGGCAAAAAAATGAAGCGCTTCGTCGGCGTTCAAAACGGAAAAATCATGTTTGAACGTTAAGCTATCTTATTTGCGTAAATTTCAAAAAAGATAAATTTTGCTATGGTGTTTTCAGTTTGTTTACAGATTCCTGCAATATTTCCGTCATACATGTTACAGTTTGACTGAAATCATTGACATTGCCGTCGGCGTTTGGTACAATATAAGCGAAGCTAAGGTGAAGGAGGCGAAAATGATGGATGAACTTTTCAACAGCAGCTTTTTCGAGCGTCTTATAGAATTTATCAAGTCGTTGTTCGAAAAATTCAACAGCCATGTACAGCCGATAAGCTGACGGCTTTGCACGATAAAATTTGAAAGGAGAAGAAAAATGGAATTTTTTAACTGGATTGTCACAATGCTTAAGGACTTCATAAAGAGATTCTATGAGCCGATGCCCATCTGAGTCCCGCGTTTTATCTGTTTTCGGCGTGCGCATCGATTGCACAGTGCCGCCGAACGCAACTTTTTTGCATCATGAGTTTTCTTTAATACCACGCAATGTTTTTTGCGGAAAAAGAAAGAACCTCCCGTTCGGGAGGTTTTCTTTTTAGCGAAGGCATGCGCATACCGCATCGGACGGAATAGCAATCCCGTTTTTTTTCATGTAGTCCATCGCCGCTTTTTTTGCGGCGTTGACCGCAACGGTTGCGCAGAAAAGCCTGTCAAGCGGCAGATTTTCGTCTATGTTGTAATACACGGCTTTGTTGTTCATCTGGAGAATGTCCTCGGCGGGGAATCCGACAATCAGACGGCATACCGCCGCCGCGCATTTTTTTACTGTTTCATCGTTTGATGTAAAGTCCGCTTTTTCGGTGATTTTATCTTTAACTGTAATTGTTATTTCGGCGTACTCTTCCGCGTCTGCCGGATGAAACGAGCCGAAGCCGATATTTTTGCTGTTTTCAGTGTCCATTTGTTACATCTTCCTTTAATTCATGTTGATAAACCGTCGAGTTTTATGGTACAATCAGTATACTACACAAACAGGGCGGTGAATGCAAGTGTTTATACCCGATTACGTAAAAAAAGTGATTGATATTATCAACGGCGCCGGGGAAAAGGCATATCCCGTCGGCGGTTGCGTGCGCGACGGCATCATGGGGAAAACGCCCGATGACTACGACATTGCGGTGTCGTGTCCTCCGAAAAAAACTGAGGAGCTGCTGCACGGTTTCCGCGTTGTCGAAACGGGTATAAAACACGGGACGGTCACGGCGGTATCCGACGGGCACAACATCGAGATTACGACTTTCCGCGTGGACGGCGTTTACCGCGACAACAGACGCCCCGACAGCGTTGTTTTTACCGATGATATTACCGCCGATTTGTCGCGCCGCGACTTTACCGTAAACGCGATAGCCTACAGCGAAACGGACGGTTACATTGACCCGTTCGGCGGACAAACCGATATCCGAAACGGGGTGATAAGGTGCGTGGGCGAGCCTGACAGGCGTTTTAACGAAGACGCGCTGCGGATAGTGCGCGGCATGCGTTTTGCGTCGAAGCTCGGGTTTTCGGTTGAGGAAAAAACCGCCGAAAGCATGATAAAAAACCGCGGTCTGCTCAGAAATATCGCCGGAGAGCGGATTTTTGCGGAGCTTAAAAAACTGCTTGCCGGTAAAAATGCCGCCGACGTTCTTGTACGGTTTGCTGATATCGTATCGACGCTGTTTCCGGAACTTTCAATGCTGCCCGACGCGGAGAAACTCGGGAATTTCAAAAGCGTGCGCGGTGCGTCATGTCCCGAAACCGCGTTTGCCGCATTGTTTTTCGGGATTGAAAACGAAAGAACCGCAAAGGTTCTTGAGCGGCTCAGGACGGACGGAGCGTTTCGAGATACGGTTCTCCTGCTCGGTGAGTCGTGCCGCGAATATGTCGGACGAAGCGCGTGCCTGTGCAGCGGCGAAACGGGCAAAACCGCGTATCTCCGTATCTTCTGCGGCAGACACGGCGAAAGAATGACCGTGCTTTTGGCTGAAGTTTTACGGCTGACGCACGGCTGTCCGGATGCGGCGGCGGAAAAATTTATTGCGTGCGGCTGCGCCGGCGCCGTTTCACCGAAAAATCTCCGTGTCGGCGGCAGTGATTTGTCCGCACGCGGCTTTAGAGGGGAGCGGATAGGCAGTACGCTCGATTGCCTTGTCACGCTCGTTGCGCTCGGCAAAGTTCCGAATGAGAAAAATGCACTGCTGCGACGTCTGGATGAATGCGGCGGTTGTACACAATAGCGTTTAACTGTTCGTTTGCTGCACAATTCCCAAAATACGTATTGAAAACAAAAAAAATATGTGCTAAAATATGTAAAAACAACGGAAGATTCGCGGCGCGTTCTTTGAGCCGCCCGTTTTTACGGTTCATTCCGTTTGACAGTAAGGAGCAAACCACAATGGAGAATTTTCTTCACAAGCTGTTCGGCACGACGCCGGGAAAAGGCGTGCAGCCGAAAGAAGCGATAGCTTATTCGGTCACGGGCTTCGGGCAAAATCTTATTTGTACGATAATCGGTTCTTATCTCACGGTGTTTCTTACGGATGCGCTGCTTTTCGGCGGCGAGAATGCGAAAATAGGAACTGTATCCGGCACGATGGCAGTCGCATATCTCATGCTCGGAACGCGCGTTTACGACGCGCTCAATGACCCTATCATGGGCAGTATCGTTGACAAAACACGGACAAAATGGGGCAAGTGCCGTCCTTATCTTAAATGGATGGCTATCCCCATTGCGGTCGTTACCGTGCTGTGCTTTTTCCCGTTTTTGAAACCGCAGACGACATCGACGTTTGTCGTAATATCCGTCGTCTACGTTATCTGGAGCATGGTTTACACCGTTGCCGATGTTCCGTACTGGGGACTTTCCACATGCCTTACTAACGACACCGAAGTGCGCGGGAAAATCCTCACGGTTGCGCGTCTTGTGTGCACTCTCGGCGCGGGACTTGTAACGGTGCTCGTTCCCATCATAACGTCCGCCGTTACGGCGAAGTACAAGGTTGACGGCGTGGTGCAGGCGGAGTATATTTACGATAATGCAAATACACTTAAATGGACATATTTCATTTGCGCCCTCGTCTGCGTCGTTGCCGCGCTGCCGATGTTTTATTACGGCTTCAGAAACACGACGGAACGCTTTACTTCAAACGATACGCCGCCTACGTTCGGGCATAATCTGAAGCTCCTTTTCAAAAACAAGCAGCTTCTCCTCATCGTTCTCTCCGGCATTCTCGGCGGCGCGAGAACAGTTTACACTTACACCGGCGGTCTGTATTTTGCGAAATACGTGCTCAAAAACGAGGGCATGTACAGTCTTATAACGCTTCTCGTCGTTCCCGGCGGTCTTGTCGCGTCGCTTCTTGTGCCGTGGCTTTCCAAAAAATTTACGAAGAAGTGGACATACATTATAGTTCACCTTTTCGGCGGCGTTGTTATGGCAATCATGTATTTTGTCGGCTATGACGCAACATGGAAACTCATCGTCGCGGCGGTGGGACTTGTCCTTCTCGGAATTCCGCAGGGCGTAAACAACATAATAACGTACGCCATGATTGGCGACACCGTGGATTATCTCGAGTGGAAAACAGGCGAGAGGGGTGAGGGCATCTGCTTTGCAATGCAGACGCTCATCAACAAGATAGGTATGGCTCTCGGCGCGTTCATCGGTGTGTTCTCGTATTCATGGGCAGGAATCAACCCCGAAAGCGTTCCGCCTATCCAGCCGGACGGCGAAAATCTGCTTTGGAATCTCCTGGTGCTTTCCGGCGTTATCAGTATGTTCGCATGCGCCGTCCCGATGTTCTTCTACAATATCACGGAAAAGCGTCAGCGCGAAATGGTCGCTGAAATCGAAGCGAGAAAATCAAAACACTGAAAATCCCCTGCGTGATAATACCGCTTCAAAATAACGTTCATCATATTGGCGGTGCTCCCGCGCCGCCAATATGGTTGCGGGAATGTACGTAAAAATGATTACATTACGCATGCCGACGGACGGGCGTTGCATGGATTGAAAAACATGTTGTGCAAATTATGCGGAAGCATTATGAAAATACGTATTGACATATTGCATGAAAAGTGGTAAAATAAACGCGAAGATTAGGGGAAAAATACAGAAAGGTATTGACAAAAGTGATGCGGCCTGCGACAATCTCTGACAGACAGACAGACAGACAGACAGACAGACAGACAGACAGACAGACAGACAGACGTTAACTGTCTGTTCTTTTCGGCGATGCCGTATCACAGTTGCATAACGAAATAAACATCCGATGAGGTGCTTTTTTGGCATTTCGTCGGATTTTTATTATGTCAGGGACTTACAAAAGTATTCTCGACGAAGGGAGGCAAAATTTAGACATTCAGCTTTTGCGGTCTTTGAGATTCAAGAAAAATGAAAAGGAAACGGAGTAAACTAATATGAAAAATTCAAATCGGCGAGTTTTTCGCCGTGCGTTGAGTCTTGCGCTCACGATAATGATGTTCCTCTCGGTCGCTCCCGTGACCGTTTCTGCGGCAGTGGTAACATATAAACAAGGTGATATTATTTCGTTTGGTTCATATCCGCAGAGTAAAGTGACCGATACCGATCTTGCCGCCGCACTTGCGGAAAAAGCGGGTGACGTTTCCGGCTGGACGAGCTACGGCTACTATGTAAGCAGTGTAAAAAGTGACTATATGAAATATACCGACGTTGAGTATAACAACGAGAAATACCGTGGTGTGTATTTTACGCGGGTGCGTCCTTATTATACCGACGGTGACAGCACAGATTCATATCAGGAAAAAAACGGATATGTTGTCAATACTGTTTACTGGTTTAAATTCGACCCGATAAAATGGAAAGTGCTTTCTTTTACGAGTGATAAAGCCGTTGTGCTGAGTGAAAGTGTGCTTGATGCTCAGCAGTTCTATTACAGTCAGAGTGTTCGTACAATTAACGGCAAAACCGTTTATCCGAATAACTATGAGTACAGTGAAATTCGTGCGTGGCTGAACGAATCCTTCTATAGCTGGGCTTTCAGCGCGGATGAGAAGGCTGCCATCGTTGCCACTACACTTGATAATACTGCGACTCCTTCGACATTCAGCAGCAATGCAACAACCGATAATGTATGGCTTTTGAGTTGGAATGAGGCATTAAAAACGGCATACGGTTTCAGCAGTTCTACAGCAGATGAAGACAGCGCAAGACGAGGGTCATCCACGGAATATGCAAAAAGTCAGGGCATATTTGTAAATACGAAGTACAATACGTCCGTATGGACACTCCGAAGTGCGGTAGATATGAATATGGATCAATACAGAGTAGGAAGCATTATTGTCAGCGGAAAAGTGAGAGATGGGTATCCGGAAACGACGAGTCATAGCGGAGTTCGAGCAGCCTTAACGATTGCTTTCCATGACTTCACAGCCGAAAAAGCCGAAGCAGCTTATTTGAAAAACGCAGCCACATGTACCGAGAGTGCCGAGTATTATGTATCCTGCAGCGTATGCGGCGATTCAAGCAGGGGAACGGCAGACGAAGCGGCATTTACGAGCGGCGATGCCCTCGGTCATGACTTCACGGAAAAGATTGTCGACGAAGCGCATCTTGTGTCCGCCGCGACGTGCACAGCTAAAGCGGTTTACAAGTATGACTGCTCACGCTGCGACGCAATCGGCACAGATGCAGCAGATACATTTGAAGACGGCGATGCGCTCGGTCATGATTTTACCAAAGAAGTAATTGACGAAGCGCACCTTGCAACCGCTGCAACCTGCACGGCTGAGGCAACTTACTATTACGGCTGCTCGCGCTGCGACGCAATCGGCGAGGAAACATTCGAAAACGGCGAAGTGCTTGCCCATAATTTTGGCGCATGGACTCCCATTGAGGACACAAAGACCCACACAAGAAGCTGCGCGGACTGCGGATACACCGAAACGGGTGACTGTGCGGATGCCGAACCTGTTGACACGGCGGCTGCCTGCACCAAAAATGCCTACACGACATACACATGCGATGACTGCGGTTATGTCTGGGTTATTGAGAACGAAAACACCGCACTCGAACACGTATACGGCGAGTGGAAGATGAACGGCGACGGTACGCACACAAAGACATGCGGCAACTGTGCGTCCGACACCGACGGGCACGCCGTAACGGAAGGCTGCTCTTACACAGACACCGTAACCGCTCCCACCTGCGAAGAAAAGGGTTACACGACCCACACCTGCACGACATGCGGTTATTCCTATGATGATACTTACGTAGACGCACTCGGTCACACAAAAGCGACACGTACGGAAGAAGTCACAGGCTCTACCTGTTCTGCCGCAGGTTCGCACTATGTGATTACGTATTGCACGGTTTGCGGCAAAGAGATTTCGAGAGTAACCGAATCGGATGACCTCGCCGCTCATACATACGGTGAAGAACATAAAGAAGACGAAATAGAAGCAACATGCGAAAAAGCGGGCAGTTACAATAACGTAATTCGCTGCACCGTTTGCGATGTTGTTCTTGACAGCAAAGAAGTTAGTATTCCCGCCAAAGGACACACCGCCGCCGCGGCAGTGACGGAGAATGTAATCGAGTCCACTTGCACGGTCAACGGACATCATGACGAAGTGGTTTACTGCTCCGTCTGCGACAAAGAGCTTTCGAGAGTTGAAAAGGAAGATGCACTTGCCGAGCATACACCCGGTGAAGCGGTAAAGGAAAAAACAGTTGACGCGAAGTGCGAAGTCGCCGGCAGCTATGACGAAGTCGTATACTGTACTGTTTGCGGCAAAGAGCTTTCGAGAGATGCGAAGACAATCGACGCGCTCGAGCATGAGCTTGCACAGCACCCCGCAAGTGCACCCGACTGCGTCAATGCCGGAAACGAAGCGTGGGAAGAATGCCATAGAGAAGGCTGCGGCTATAGCACATACAAATCCATCCCTGCGCTCGGTCACGACTTTACTGAAAAAGTGATTGATGACGCGCATCTTGTAACCGAAGCGACATGCACGGAAAAAGCGGTTTACAAGTATGACTGCTCACGCTGCGACGTAATCGGCGAAGAAACGTTCGAATATGGCGACGCACTCGGTCACGACTTCGTCGAGGAAAAGGCGGAGATGCAGTATCTCAAGTCCCCTGCAACCTGCACCGAAGCAGCTGTTTATTTCAAATCCTGCTCCCGCTGCGGCGAAGCCGGTGAAGATACTTTCGTTTACGGTGCTGCACTCGGTCACACGTTGACAGAATGGGTTGCAACCAAAGACGCAACATGCACGGCGGAGGGCGAAAAGATGCGTCACTGCGAAAACTGTGATCTCATCGAAACTCAGAAAATCGACAAGATCGCTCACGCGGACGCCGACAAGAACGGCAAGTGCGATACCTGCGACGGCGATATGGCGTCGATGTGCGACCACATCTGCCATTCCTCGAGCAAAATAATGCAGTTCTTCTGGAAAATAATCAGATTCTTCCAGAAACTCTTCAAAATCAATCAGGAATGCCCCTGCGGTGTTAATCACTGGTAATTCGAATGAATAGAATCGAATAACAACCGTCCCCGAAGCATGTCACAGTGCTTCGGGGACGGTTTGCCTGCGGCGTTACGGTAAGCTGGGCGGGGGTCAAGACGAAAAGGGCGAAAGTGCCGAAAAGGGACGCTGACGGGCGGCATGGGTTCGACTCCCGTCAGCTTA
>CAVKLD010000036.1:0-17606 GCA_963657065.1 bacterium | reverse complement strand
GTGTCGGTTTTGGCAGGCTGATTTCTGTCCATGCTTCGTTAAAACCCTCGCAAATACGTCAAGTGTTCGCTTCGGGCTTTGCCTTGCCCGATATGAATCGGCTCAGGCAAAACCGCTTTGCACCCGACAGCTGTTAATTTTCGAGCAATTTTCGTTTTTTGAGGTGCTTCTCTTGCTGACGGGGGTCAAGACGAAAAGGGCGAAAAGCGTCGAAAAGGGACGCTGACGGGCGGCATGGGTTCGACTCCCGTCAGCTTAATTTCACGCAACCAGTTAATATACAATTCGCTCCACTGCGACGCGAGCGGAGTATCACAAGCAAGCCCCAAACCATGACAGCCATAAGGGAAGACATGCAATTCGAATGTCTTCCTTTTTTCTGTGAGTGCATTTGCAAGACGCAGTGAATTGCGAACATCAACCGAATTATCCTCGGCGGTGTGCCAAATAAAAAACGGCGGTGCATCTTCCGGTACAATCTTCTCGCTTGTGAGTTTGTCCGCCAGTTCGTCGTTTTCATAATCGCCGAGCAGATTTTCACGAGAGCCGCGGTGTGTGATGTCACGGGCAAGCGACGCCACAGGATAGCAAACGCAAACATTATCGGGACGTGATGAAACGCTATCGATTTCATCACCGTCGATTCCGTTGTCAAACCGCAATCCAGCCATACAGGCAAGGTGTCCGCCCGCGCTGAATCCCATGATACCGATGCGGTTAGGATCGATACCGAACTTGTCCGCATTTGCCCGAACAAACCTTACTGCACGTTTTGCATCAAGCTCCTGACACGGAAAACGGTACGGCGCAAGGCGATACCGAAGAACGAAAGCGGAGAATCCGTTTTTGTTCAGAAGTTCGCAAATCACCCTGCCCTCGTGATCTTCGGCAAGGTGAGAATACGCTCCGCCGGGGAAAACGACAACGCACGGCACCGCCGTTTCCGATTCTATCAGAAACTCCGTCAAACTCGGGGCATCCTGATTGAAGTCCTCATTGAAAAGCGGAACATCATTTTCATTCCAAAGATAATGGATATTGTTCATTTTGCACTCCTTTGAAAACAAAAGAAATGCGTAATGCGGCTCCAACTGTGAAAACGCATTACGCACAAAAATTTAATTTGAAATTATTTCATCATTCCGGCAACTTCTGCAGCAAAATCGTCTTCCTTCTTCTGAAGTCCTTCGCCTTTTGCATAACGATAGAAACCGGTAACCTTAATATCTGCGCCGAGCTTCTTTGCAACGGATGCAACATAACCCTTGACATCATACTCGGAATCCTTGACAAACTCCTGATCCATAAGGCAAACTTCGGTAAAATATTTGCCCATCTTACCGGCAACGATTTTCTCAAGAACCTGTGCGGGTTTGTTTGCCATTTTGGGGTCTTCTTTCATCTGAGCGAGGTTTATTTCCTTTTCATGTTCAATGACATCTGTGGGAACGGATGCCTCGTCGAGATAAAGCGGGCTCATAGCAGCGACCTGCATCGCAACGTCTTTGCCCATAGCCTTAAAATCGTCGTTTGCGGCTGTAGCGTCATCGGTATCAAACATAACCATAACACCGACTGCACCGCCGGCATGAATGTATGTCGCAGCGACGCCCTCGACTCTCTCAAAACGGCGAATCTTCATGTTTTCACCGATGGAAAGAACAGCCTCCTGGAATGTCTCGGCAACAGTGTGCTCACTGCCGTCGAACTTCATAGCGGTAAGAGCTTCAACATCTGCGGGATTCTCTGCGGCTATTGTCTTTGCAACGCCGAGAACAAGAGCCTTGAATTTCTCATTCTTTGCGACGAAATCGGTCTCGGAGTTAACTTCAACAAGAACGCCGACCTTCTTCGCTTCGTCATAATATGCAAGAACCACGCCTTCCGCCGCAATTCTACTTGCTTTTTTTGTTGCAGCCGCGAGTCCTCTTTCACGAAGGACGTCAACCGCCTTATCCATATCTCCGTCAGCTTCAACAAGTGCCTTTTTGCACTCCATCATACCTGCGCCGGTCTTCTCACGAAGAGCCTGTACGTCTTTAGCTGTAAATGCTGCCATTTTTATTTCCTCCTATATTAAAGTGGTATCCGTTCAATTAAAGGGGTTGTTGCATTCAGATGCGACAGCCCCTATTCGGTTCAAAAATTATTCGGTAAACTCTGCACCGTCTTCTGCGGGAGCATCTTCCTGAGCAGCAGCCGTCTCGCCCTGTCTGCCTTCAATAACGGCATCAGCCATAGCACCTGCAATGAGTTTAACGGCTCTGATGGCGTCGTCGTTGCCGGGGATAACATAATCTATTTCGTCAGGATCACAGTTTGTGTCAACAATTGCAACAATCGGAATGCCGAGTTTCTTTGCCTCAAGAACCGCGATTCTCTCCTTGCGAGGGTCAACTATAAACATAGCGGCGGGCTGCTTCTTCATGTTGACGATACCGCCCATGAACTTTTCGAGTTTCTCTCTTTCGAGTTTCAGCTTGATAACTTCCTTTTTGGGGAGCATATCAAATGTGCCATCCTCTTCCATCTTCTTGAGCTGTTCAAGTCTTTTGATTCTGCGTTTGATGGTTGAGAAGTTTGTAAGCATACCACCGAGCCAACGTGCGTTGACGAAAGGCATACCGCAGCGTTCGGCTTCTTCCTTAATGGAATCCATAGCCTGCTTCTTTGTGCCTACAAAGAAGATTTCGCCGCCGTTTGCGGAAATTTCGCGAACGAACATGTATGCCTCTTCGAGCTTTTTGACAGTCTTCTGAAGGTCGATAATGTAAATACCGTTGCGCTCCGTAAAAATATAGGGAGCCATTTTGGGGTTCCATCTTCTGGTCTGATGACCGAAGTGCACACCTGCTTCGAGCAGCTGCTTCATTGATACTACTGACATATTTTTTCCTCCTTTGGTTGAACCACCGCGAACTTCATCTTGCGAGAGGACGCAGTGCGTATCGGACACCGCGCACACCGCCCGCAATCTGTTCACGTGCGTTTTGCTCGACAATTATACCATAGTAAAAAGTGCATTGCAAGCATTTTTTTCATAACACCGATTTATTTTTTTGTGTTTTTCGTCTAATATTGATTTTCCAAACAAAAAAAGCCTCGGACAAAGCCGGGGCTTCATTTTTTTTTGAAAAACCGTTTTATTCGGCGAAACAGCCGGCTCAGTCGCTGATATAGGGAAGCAGCGCGAGCTGACGGGCGCGCTTGATGGCAACGGTAAGCTCTCTCTGATGAGCGGCGCATGTGCCTGTAACTCTGCGAGGCAGAATTTTTGCTCTTTCAGAGATAAAGCGGCGAAGCTTCTGGGTATCTTTATAATCAATAAACTCAGACTTCTCTACGCAGAAAGTGCAGACTTTTCTGCGGCTCTTTCTGTTCATGGGGCGACCGCCCTTAGCATCTTTTTTTTCAAAAGCCATGATGATATCCTCCTTTTAGAATTGAAGAAAAGGTCTCAGAACGGCAAATCGTCATCGTCGACAACAGACGAAAAATCGTCCGCAGTGGAATTTGAATAGGCGGCGGAAGCCGCGTTGCCGGAGTATGAACCGCTTCCGTTTTCGGCTTTTGAACCGCAAAACTCCGTTCTGTCCGCAACTATCTCGTAAGATGTGCGTTTGTTTCCGTTCTTGTCCTCATAATTGTTGGTCTGAAGCGAACCCTGAACTGCGATCATGGAACCCTTGTGGAAATACTTTGTGACAAAGTCGGCATTACTGCGCCATGCAACGACGTCAATAAAATCCGCTTTTCTTTCTTCACCCGATTTCTGATAAGGGCGGTCGACCGCGATTCTGAATCTGCAAACCGAGAGACCGCTCGGCGTGGTACGCAATTCCGGATCGGCAACAAGGCGACCCGTCAACACACAACTGTTCATTCGTCTGCCTCCTTTTATCTTGCGACAACAAGGTGACGGAGAACGCCGTCGGTAATGTTGAGTACACGTTCAAGCTCGGCGGGGAAAGCCACATCGGCTTCATATGTGTAAAGAACATAGTAGCCGTCGGTTTCGTAGTTGATGGGATACGCAAGTCTGCGCTGCCCCCATTCATCCACTGCCTCCATGGTTCCGTTCGCTTCGATAAGAGCCTTGAATTTTTCAACAAGCTCCTTTGCCTTTTCTTCACCTGCTTTAAGTGAGAATACTGCTACGGTTTCGTACTTTGACATTCAGATGCACCTCCTTCTGGACTTCGGTCCCCGTACGGGAACAAGGATAGCTGTACATTTCAATACAACAGCGGTATTTTATCAGTTTTAACAGCCGTTGTCAACCTTTTTCCGAAATTTTTAATTCAAAATAGGTTGTAAATCAGCGACGGCGAGCGGAAAGTCCCTGCCGGCGCGTGACAGCGGGGAGGATTTTGCCGTTGCGTAAAAATGTGACAAAATTATTTCTTTTCGTCTTTATTTTTGCGGTAGAAAAACGAACCGGCAACCATAAACGCGGCGAACACGATTATGTAGAAAAGAACGGGACAGCTGAACTGACCTTTTTCTTTTGCCGTCATATACGGAGTATATCCGTGCGAATAAAGTGCCGCAAAAACCATGAATGCGCAACAAACGATTCCGAGTGCGGGCATGATAACATGCTTAAACATTCCCTCTTTGTGATTTTTTGCGATGTAAAGCGCAAACATGGGAATGTAGAACGCGTAAATCGTAATAATCGGCAATTCGGATGAATCAAAACTGAACACGCCGAGGAAATTTTTCGAATACAGATTTGCTATAAAGAAATAGAAAAGCCATACCGCGCAAAACAGCAATCCGATAGCTGAAGAGTTTGCCGGCATATTGGTGCTCTTGCTGATTTCAGAGAACATTTTGTGTCCGGGACCCTGTCCGTTTGCGGCAATACCGTACATGCTGCGGCATTCCGAGAGCATAAGTCCGTTGAGAGTACCGAGGCACGACACGGCGATGCAAACACCGACAAGCGTACCGCCGACATTGCCGAACGTTGTGGCAAACGCAACGTTTGCGCCGTGTTCCATAAGTGTTTCGACCGAAACCGAACCGGAAATACCTATGTAGTAGGCGATGTAAATCACAATGATGACAAGGCTGCCGAGGACAAGTGCGCGGGGCAGGTTCTTTTTGGAATCCTTAAGTTCGGCGTTTATTGACGTCGCAAGTATCCATCCCTCATATGCAAAAGCGACTGCAACAACAGAAGCGAGGAACGCCTGTGTCGTGCCGCCGTCGGCTGCGGCGGCTGCG
This sequence comes from bacterium, assembly GCA_963657065.1. Lineage (GTDB taxonomy): Bacteria > Bacillota > Clostridia > Oscillospirales > Acutalibacteraceae > RUG806. The sequence continues at coordinate 12,374 of CAVKLD010000036.1, read as the reverse complement.
CCCATCGACGAAAACGCGGCGGCGGTGTTGCCGTTCTTAATGCCGACTATCGTGCCGACAACAGCCATAAGAAGAAGCGGAATCAACTTTATAACCGTCATGCCGACCTGGAGTTTACCCGCAAGTTTTGGCGCGAGGGCGTTTATAACATAACTAATGACAAGATAAAATCCAGAAAGAGCAAGGCAGATGTCGCTTGAAATGGTATCGCCGGTTTCGAGTATTCCGCTCGGAACAAATATTGCGAGTGTGTAGCGTGCAGATACCCACGCGAGTGCGCTTGTCATGCCGGGGATGTAAACCGTCGCCATGAACCAGCCGAGATAATATGCGTATTTTTTACCGACCGTGGCTTCGGCATAGTCAACAAGTCCGTTGACTTTTTCATATTTCGTTGCAAAATTCGCAAAAACATAGCCACAAATGACCATTACGATACCGCCTACGAGCCACGCAACGATTCCGAGCGGCATATCGCCTTTCGTGCTGTTAAGAACATTCTGCGCCTTAAAGAAGACACCCGAACCGATAACGATGCCTATAACCATGCCCATGGCTGTAAGCAAACCGTATTTCTTTTTCAGTTCACCCATAAAAATTTTTTCCTCTTTTCAATTTTGATACAAAAAACCGACATACAGTCATACATCATACAATTCATCGGTCTTCGTTTTCAGAGCTTTTCTTTTCGAGCAGCTCTCTGATTTCGAGAAGAACCGAAAGTTCGGTGTCCTTCTTCTCCTCTTCCTCTGCTTTTTCCTGCTCTTTTTTCGAAAGAGCCTCAAGTTTTTCGTGCGTCTTGTTTATTATGCGGAGCACAACAAAAATAGAAAATGCAATGATAACAAAATCAATCACCGACTGAATAAAATTACCGTATGTCAATGCGATTTCGTTCTGTATAATCTCGCCCGCTGCGTTAATTTCCTCGGGACGAAAAACAACCTTAAGCCCCGTAAGCGAAACAGAGCCGGTGAGCAAACTAATTACAGGCGTGATTATATCAGCCACGAGAGATGAAACGATTTTGCCAAACGCTGAGCCGATGACAACACCGACAGCCATGTCAAGTACGTTTCCCCTCATTGCAAATTCCTTAAAATCCGAAAAAAACTTTTTGATACGACTTCCCCCTTTCACAAATAATAAAACAGGCGAAATTGCCGGATAAAATGCGGAGTCATCCAAAGGCTTCGAAAAAACACGAATCAAATATCCTTATGATAACAGTTCCGCTCCTCATCAAATACAACATCGCCTGTTTCGACGTCACGCTTCCGTTTCGTCGGTTTTGGGAGCAAAATACTCATTGTAAATGCCGTACAAAAATTCTTTTAACGCTGGATCGGTTTCAATTTTTAAATCGATAATCAAAATTTTAATGATTGCAACAAGAATCTTCACGAAAGTTACCATACCTGTATTGCCTCCCCATTTTTTACGCTGAACCTATTCTTAAAAAAAGTATAAAACAGAAAAAGACGATTGTCAACAAAAAAATTACATGTTCCCTGTCTTTTCTTGTACGTTTTTTAAATTTTTCGCCGCGAAAAACAAAAATTACGCATTTACAGTGTATCCGTACGCCATCCCGCCCTTGAGGTGCAGCTCGAAAAATCCGTTTTCGGGCATAACCGTATTGCCGTCATCATCGGCAAGCTGACGGGAGTTGGACCCGTGTCGGTTTTGACAGGCGCCGATTATCTCGGTGTCCATTGTCGGAGAAAAGCATACGCAGCCTCTCTTGGATTTGTCCCCTTTTTTTGCCGGCATAAAAACTGTTCTCCGGACTCATGGACGGACCGGAAACGAGCTTGCCGTCGTTATCTTCAAACAGAGGAACAAATTGCCGTTTCGACTACTTTGCAGTCGCCTTTTTTGTACGATGCGGTAAAAAAACCGCTGACAAGGTCAAGTTCGCGCATGTAATCTTCAATGGCAGTCTTATCGGCAAAGTCAAGCGTGAGCAGTCCCCAATATTCGTTTGACTTGACAAAACCGATGCAGTCGGAAAGATTCTCATTGACCCATTCATCAAGTAATTTCACGCCGTCAAGATACATTCGGCGTATTTCTTCGAGTTTTGCTTTGAATATCGAGCCGTCCGGCGACTGTCTGTCACCGTTCCATATACTGCCGTTGCAGAGGTAAATTTTTTCCGCATACGAATCGCCGAAAAACAATGCTCCCGTGCTGCCGTTTCAGACGGGAGAGCCTTTTTCCCACTCATCGGCGGGAGATGCAAGAATAATCTTATGCTCGCTAATATGTGTACCTCTCTTCTTTTTTGCGGTTTGTTTCTCTCACGACAAACCTGTCGGCATGTTTTCGGGCAACCAAAAACATGCCGAACGTTTTACTGTATAATAAAATCACATATTCACGGTATACGCGCAGGCTTCTTCACCTTTAAGCGGCAGCCTGAAAAAACCGTTTTCGGGCATAATCGTGTTGCCCTGCGCATCGGTAAGCGAAGACATTCCGCATGCTTCGACCTTAACTTCCCTGTCATCTGCCGAGCAAAGTTCAAATTTTACGGTCTTGCCGTGTTTGAACTCAGCCGAAACTTCTATATTTCCGCGAGCCTTCAGTTTTGTAAAGCTGCCGGAAACGTCTTTGCCTGCGGCGGGAAGGAACGTAATGTAACCCAAATGACTCTGCAAAAGCATTTCCGCTACGGCAGCAGCACCGCCAAAATTACCGTCAATCTGGAACGGCGGATGCGTATCAAAAAGGTTGGGAAGCGTTGATTTTGTCAACAGTTTACGGAAATGACATTCGGCATTCTCGCCGTCACCCAAACGTGCGAACAAATCTATGAGCCACGCACGCGACCAACCGGTGTGACCGCCGCCGCTTGCAAGACGTCTGTCAAGTGTTTTTCTGATAGCGGCGAAAAGTTCCGGCGTTTCCTTGTTTATCAAATTGTCGGGATAAAGCGCAAATGCATGCGAAATGTGGCGGTGACCGGGTTCCGGCTCGTCATAATCTTCAAGCCACTCCATAAGCTGACCGTGCTTGCCCACCTTGAGCGGAGGAAGTTTTGAAAGCGTTTCCTGCGCCTTTGCTTTAAGTTCGGCGTCCTTGTTAAGGATATCCTCGCAAGCGATATAGTTTCTAAGACAAGCGGTGATTATCTCAATGTCCATCGTCGGCGAGAATGAGATGCAGCTCTCAACCTTATCGACGGGTGTATCGGAATAGAAGTTGTTTTCGGGGCTCATCGACGGACCGGAAATAAGCATTCCGTTAGAATCCTCAAAAAGATAATCGATGAAAAACAGTGCGCATTCACGCATATATTCGTATGCCGTGCTCTCAAGATACTCCTTGTCCTCAGTAAAGAGCCAGTGCTCCCACATGTGCGTGGAAAGCCACGCCGCGCCCATGGGCCAAACACCCCACAAACCGTCGGCGGGACATGTAAATTCGTAAATGTCGCTCAAATGGTGCAGCACCGTACCGCGGCAGCCGTAATAGTCACGAGCCGTTCTCTTTCCGGATTCGAGCAGGTACTTGTTCATATAGTCAAACAGCTGCAGGTGACAGGCAGATATATTCGCAACTTCGGGGAGCCAGTAGTTCATCTGGAGATTTATGTTTGTATGATAGTCCGCATTCCACGCATTTTCGAGTTTTTCGACCCACACGCCCTGCAAGTTCGCCGGAAGAGTACCCTCACGCGAAGAGGATATCAGCAGATATTTTCCAAAAGCAAAATAAAGTGCCTTCATTCCGTCATCACGTGCGTTTTCGTCATTCTTAAGTCTTTCAAGACGCTTGTCCGCAGGCATTTTTTCAAGTTCGGGATCGCTCTCGTAGCTGATGTCCGACGCACCGGCGAGAGCGGAGAAATCCTCAATGTGACGCTCGAATATATCATCCCATGAATCGCACTCTTCAAGAATATCAACGCACGCGTCCGCATAATTTTCACCGAAAGAAAGTTCCGTCGTAATGCTTACGAAAATGAACGCCGACGTACTGTCGGAAACGAGAATCTTGCCGTCACAATATGACACATTGCAATCCCCCTGCACTTTCAAAGCGACGGCAAAAGCGTGTCCGCCGTCCTGCGTGACGCAAACTGCCCTCAGCATGCCGTTGTCATATGTAAGCGAACGGATGTTTTCGCGTTCGTATTCAATCGCGAATGCGATTTTTTCCGTAGAGGAAAAACGCACGGCGATTACTTCCGACGGGTAAGAAGCGAAAGCCTCCTCTTTTATTTTGCAGTCGCCCTTTGCGTATGACGCCGCATAGACACCGTTTACAAGATCTGTTTCACGGCGGTAATCCGATGCCTCTGTTTTATCGGCAAATGTCACCTTAATAAGACCTGCGTATTCGTTCGATTTAACTTCGTAAATGCCGTCCGAAATGTTTGCACGCGCCCACGGATCAAAATCGCGCACGCCGTCGAGATACATTTTTCTTATATCGTCAATCTTTTCCTTGAATTTTGAGCCGTCGACATTCTGCTTGCCGCCGTTCCAGATGCTTTCCTCACTGAGATAAATTTTTTCAGCATAGGGATCACCGAAAAGCATTGCACCCATGCTGCCGTTGCCGACGGGGGACGCAGTTTCCCATTCGGCGGCGGGAAATGAAAGAAACAGTTTGTGATTAGTCATGTGTTTACCTCTTGTTTTCTTGTTTTCTTGTTTTTTTGATTACTTGGTTTTGCTGCTTTTTTTGTTTTTCTTTATTTATTCGCCCGGCTTTATCACGTAGAGCTTGACGGAATGCTTTTCTACGGATTCGCTTATTATTCCGTTTGACACAAAATCGTAATTTTCCCATACATCGTGAACACTGTAGCGTTCGGATACGGGAATGCTCACGTATTCTTTGTCTGCAAGCTCCTTTACGTTAAAAGACGCCGTCTGCGCAAAGCCGCTCTTATTGAAAAGACAAACAGCAAGTCTGTTATCCGAAAGCGGCTTCACAAGGACATCGCACAATCCGTTGGTTTTTTCGCGGCGGCACTGGATGCCGAGCGCGTCACGGTCTATGGCTATCGCGTCCCTGTTCGAAACAGTGCGCAGCGTTTCGTTGTACTTGTCGACGGTTCCGTCGTCCTTTATGAATTTTCTTATGTCGTTTCCGAGTATCAACGGTGCGCTCATCATGCACCACACCGAAAAATGCGCTCTGTTTTCGGTATCGGTAAGATCGCCGTTGCCCACTTCGAGCATATCAGGATCGTTCCAGTTTCCCGGACCCGCAGCGGCATATCTGCGCACGTTTATCTCGTATATCGCCACTATCGATGCCCAGAACGGTTTTATGTCGGGCGTTGTACGCCAAAGGTTGCCGGCGGTCGCGCCCCATTTCCACGGACTGTTGAGCCCCCACTCGCAAATGGAGAAACAGATCGGCTTTTCGGGCTTACCCGTTTTTTCCGCGACAAGAGCCGTAGCGCGTCTGAGTTCTCTGCCCATTTTGCGATACTGCTTCGCGGCGGAATCGATACGTGAAGCGACGGGATTTGTGACAACGATACTGTTGACGCCCTCATTAAGATGAACAAGTCCCACATACGCCCTACCGTCACGCGTAAATCCTTTCGTAGCGGGAACGGTAACGGGGTACACATCGATGCCGTTTACCGTCACCTCGGCGTATTTTCTTTCCATTCCGAATTTACGGATACCGAATGTAAGGTTGTAATCGCCCTCTTTCGGAATGACGACGTTGCAGAAAACCGCCTTTCCTGCGGCGTAATCGAGTCCCGTTATGAATTCGTGCGGTTCGGGCAGTCTGTCATCCGTGAGCAGCACGGCGTTGCCGCGAAGTTCAGCGTCGGACGCGGGAACAAAAATGCTGTCGCCTTCGCCGGGAACGGCAAACATCAGCTGTGTTATTTCCGGCGCGGCAGTGGGAATGGCTTCATTGTGGCAAAAATCGTATTTAAAGTACTCGATTCCCCACTCGGCAAAAGTTTCCGCATCCGTGCGCTCATGGTAAAGCGTACCGGGAAGATCCTCACAGGTAAGAGTGCCGTTGGAATTGTAAATTCCGAGCTTAAGCCCCTTTGAATTTACCTTTTCGACAAGTGCGGGTATTCCCGACGGAAACGTCGCGGGGTCAGCCTTGAGCCGTCCGTTTTCATCGCGGACGCTCGCCATCCAGCAGTCGTCTATATTAACGTACTCGTAACCGCATTCGGCAAGTCCCGTTTTGACAAGCGCGTCGGCAATCTCCAAAATCAGGTTTTCATCGATACGGTTTCTGAACGCATTCCAGCTTGCCCAGCCCATCGGCGGAGTAAGCGCCGTTCCGTTTGAAAATCTGTCGATACCGTCGGTACGAACATTACGCGATGCGGCAAGTTTTTTCACAAGGCAAACAGGGCACAGATGTCGTTTCCTGAGTTCTTTTTTTATATCTGTCATCGTCTTCCCTCCGTCCGTATTCACACAAAACATATCATACACGTTCCGCAATAAAAAATCAACCCTGCAGATAAAGTTCTTTACTTTTTCGTTTTTTTGAGCTAATATATTATCGGTTAAGGAGATGAAACAATGAATCCAAATATTATTCGGCTGACCGCCGCCGCGCTTTACGGCAAAAAGGCGCAGGAATTTGACAAAATGAAGTTCGATCGGGATTTTTTTGAAGCGGTTCGGTTTCTTTCCGTGTTTTCGGTGAAAATCACACACTTCGAAGGCGGCAAAGTAATCGTAACGCCGGTGCACGCTCTTCCGAAGCCGGAAAAAACACTGACATTCAGAGGATACTCAAGAGAGAGTGCGCTCTTTTTTCTCGGCATAGCCGTAAATTTCGGACTGACATTTAATTTCATTGATGTGAAAGGCGAACCGCTCACACGCGAACAGGCGGACGCACTGTCGGCATATGTCCGAAACATACTGCAAATTACCACCTTTCAAAACGGCTTCAAGGCATCGTCCTTAAACGTGTATGAAACGAGCGGATGTATTGCGCATGCACCGATTGAATTTGCGGCGGGTCTGCTGCTGACATTACCGCTGAGTGCGGTCGACTCCTGTTTCGGACTGGGAGATTATGAGGGCAACGAGCTGCTTGAAACGACATACGAAAGACTTGTGCGGTATAACCTTGTCGACAAACGCCGCCAGGGCGTAATATACGTAAAGAGTGCAAGGCGCGAAATGCTTTTGCCGAAAAAAAGACAGATGGGACGGCCGCGAAAAATACCGACGGATTCGGAAAAAGCATAAATGACTGTAATAATCGCAGAAAAACCGAGTCTTGCAAGAAATATTGCGGCTGCACTCGGAGAAGGAAAGAAAAATTCGGGTTTTATCACATGCGGAGAGTACCTTGTGACATGGGCGTTCGGGCATCTGTTTTCACTGTGCGATATTGAGGACTACACGGGTGCGACGCTGAGCGGCAGGTGGAGCATGGAAAATCTTCCGTGTTTCCCCGACACGTTCAGATTCAGACTGAAAACCGGAAAAGATAAAAAGCCGGACGCCGGAGTCATAAAGCAGTTCGATACGATAAAATCTCTTTGCCTGCGGGATGACGTAGACACGGTAATTAACGCCGGCGACGCGGACCGCGAGGGTGAAATAATAGTAAGGCTGTGCGTCGAAAACGCTTTCGCGGACAGCGAAAAACGAAAATCGTTCAAACGCCTCTGGCTCCCCGATCAAACATCCGAAACGATACGCGCTTCTCTCGCCGACCTCAAGGATGAAACGGAATACGAACCGCTTGCGAACGAAGGCTTCGCGCGGACATACACCGATTGGCTTTACGGCGTAAACCTCACACGTCTTGCAACGCTCAAAACCGGTGCGCTGCTGCGCGTGGGCAGAGTGATAGTGCCGATAGTCAAGGCGATTTACGACCGCGACACCGCGATAAGGGATTTTGTTCCCGAAACTTACTACGCTCTTGTTTCAAACGCCGAAACAAACGGTGAAAATATAGAGCTTGTATCAAAACACAAATTCCCGAAAGAACAGTTTTCGAAAGCGCAGCGCGCCTGCGCAAAACTGAACGCGCAACAAGCGACGGTCACATCGAAAAAATCGAAAAAGGACACGCTCAAGCCTCCGAAACTCTTTTCTCTGTCAAAACTGCAAAGCTACCTCGGAAAGAAATACAAAATGAGTATGGATATATCGCTCGCCGCCGTACAAAAACTGTACGAGGCAGGTTACGTAACGTACCCACGAACAAATTCCGAATATCTTGCGACGGCGGAAAAAGACAAAATAAAAAAAATACTCGATGTCGTTTCGAAAAAAGGATATAACGTCAAATTCAGAGATGGAAAAACAATATTCGACGATTCAAAAATCGAATCGCATTCCGCTCTTACGCCGACTTACAAAATTCCGTCGCCCGATGCTCTCGATGACAACGAAAAAAAGATTTATTCGGCGATAATGCGCCGTTTCGCCGCTGTCTTCTGTGCGGATGACTGCATTGCTCAAAAAACGGAACTGACGGTAAGCGTCGGAGAATGCGAGGATTATGTTCTCAAGGGAACGGTTATACTCACCCCCGGTTGGACAAAATACGAGTCGCCGCCTTCCTCGACGAAAGTGCTCCCCGCACTCAATAAGGGCGACAGCGTCAACATCCTTTTCGAACCGAAAGAAAAGAAGACTTCGCCGCCCAAACATTACACTATAGAAACGCTTAACAATTACCTCAAAAATCCGTTCCGCACGGAGAAAGCGGAAGCCGCCGAAAAAGCGGAAAACGCAGAAAACGACGATACCGAAGACTACCGCGCTATATTCGAGGGACTTGAACTCGGCACGGAGGCAACACGAACGGGAATAATCGAGAATGCGATAAAAAGCAAATACATCGAACTGAAAAAAGACGTATACAAGTTGCTGCCCGGCGGTGCATTTCTGATAGAATCGCTGACCGCCATGGGCATAAGCATGGACAAATACAAAACGAGCACACTCGGACAGGCACTGAAAAAAGTATACCGCGGGGAAATTACCGTGGAAGACAGCGTAAAACTTGCGGAGAACGAAATCGCAGAGGTTTTTTCGTCGCCCGGCAACAAAACGGGAACGGAAGAATACACGGGATTTTACGGTGAAATCGTAGGCACATGTCCGAACTGCGGTAAAAATGTAATAAAAGACAGATTTTCTTTCAGATGCGAAGACGGGCGCGACGGTGCTTGTCCGTTCAGAATCCCGACCGTACTTTGCAAACGCGCTATCCCCGTCCGCAGCGCGGAAGAACTCATCAAAACGGGGAGATGCAAAAAACTTTCGGGATTCATTTCCAAAAACGGAAAAGCGTTTGACGCCGCGCTCAAGTATGAAGACGGCGGCGTAAAATTCGATTTTTCAAACTGATACTTCACAAAACGGAGAACCGAACCGGAAATCCGTACTGCGCAGACAGATAAAACAAAAAACGCACAGTACGACAGATACCACAGGACGTGACAGAAAATGAAACGCAAAACTCTTATCAGCACGATTTGTTTCTTTACAGCACTGATTTTTTGTTTGTCTGCAGCGCAAGCCGACGGACAAACGCTCGAAACAACACTCACGGCAATATCCGAAAGCAGCACCGACGAATGTACGCCGACAGACACTCTTCCCGAAACGACCGTGCCGGAATCGACAACCGCGAACGAATCGACAAGGAATTTACCGATAGGCGATACCGACGAAGACGGAGAAGTAACGATAAACGACTCACGCAAACTTCTGCGGTGTGCCGTCGGACTTGAAGAGGTGCCCGAAGAAAAACTCAGGCAGTGGGATATTTGGGAGGACGGCGTTATCAACGTTTCGGATGCTCGTGCGGCATTGCGGGTCGCAGTCGGATTACCTATAGCTTACACCGAACCGGAGATACCGGAAGAATCGACAGCACCGGCAGTGCCGGAGGAACCGACGAACCCGGCAGTGCCGGAAGAACCGACGAAGCCGACAGTCGAAGAATATGTAAAATTGCTTGCGGACAGCATCGATAAGGGCAATCTGAATGCGAACATGAAGATGCTGTGCAGCGACGTCGGTTCACGTTATACAGGTCTGAAAGGCGAGCAGAAAGCACGCGAGGCAATTTGCAAAAAGCTGGAAAGTTACGGCTACACACCGAAGTTTCAGAATGTATCGGTAGGTACTAAAAAACTGCCGTCAAAAAATATCATAGTCACGATTCCGACGAAGAAAAGCTCCCCCGACATTTATCTTTTTTCGGCGCACTATGACTGCAGTTCGCGAAGCGTGGGAGCAGTCGACAACGCATCGGGCGTCAGTGCGCTTTTGGAATTGGCGCGTGCACTGAAAAGCAAAAATACCGATTTCGGCTGTGAAATCAGAATAGCTTTCTTTGCGGGCGAAGAGGACGGCTACTACGGAGCGTATCGGTACCGACGCTCAATGTCGGACAGTGAACGCTCACGGCACAAAATTTTCTTTAATGTTGACATGGCGGGTCACTCGACCGACAGCAACAAAAATTATCTGTGTGTAAGCACCGAGCCTGTCATAAAAACCTACTCACCGACAAAAAAGACAGCCTATGACAACCTCGGCAGCAATGCCGTACGGACGGCGCACGATATTATCGGTTCGTGCGGCGAAGACGGATTTTATGCACCGGTATCCGCGGGACAACATGACATTGTTCCGTTCAGGAAAGCGGGACTTCCGTCGCTGACACTCTCATGGCGCGAGATAAGTTCCTCACGCGGTTCGCAAAACGATTATAACCTCGCGACCCCCGCAGTGATACACACGAGTGCAGACAACCTCTCGAATTTTGACAGCGAGTCGCTGTATAAAACTTCGCGGCTGATAGCCGCATCATTCGCCGTAATGACATACGGCTACATATACTGAGAACGGAGAACAAAAAATGATAAGAGAAATAATCGACTATCTTGCAAAACACGATCCCGAAACAGCTGCGGCAATAAGAAACGAGCTTTCGCGCGAAGAACGCGGTTTGGAGCTTATCGCGAGCGAGAACCTTGTATCCGAGCCTGTTATGCTCGCAGCGGCGAATCCGATGACAAACAAATATGCGGAGGGGTATCCGTCGCACAGGTATTACGGCGGCTGCTCCGCCGTCGATGAAGCGGAATCAATCGCCGTGGACAGAGCGAAAAGGCTTTTCGGAGCGGAGCACGCGAACGTGCAGCCGCATTCGGGCGCACAGGCAAACACCGCCGTGTTCCTTGCACTTTTAAACTGCGGCGACACGATAATGGGCATGAAGCTCTCGGAAGGCGGACATCTCACGCACGGCAGTCCGGTCAATTTTTCCGGAAAATTCTACAACGTGGTTTCTTACGGTGTAAACGCCGACGGTTTCATCGACTACGACGAAGTTCGCCGCACGGCAAACGAGTGCAAGCCGAAGCTCATTATTGCCGGCGCATCGGCTTATCCGCGAACAATCGACTTTGAAGCAATGTCAAAAATCGCGCAGGAAGTCGGCGCGTATCTTATGGTCGACATGGCGCACATCGCCGGACTTGTGGCAACGGGACTTCACCCCTCGCCCGTTCCGTATGCGGATGTTGTCACTTCCACGACACACAAAACACTTCGCGGTCCGCGCGGCGGACTGATTTTGTGCAAGGAAAATCTTGCGAAGCAGATAGACAAGGCAGTCTTCCCCGGCACGCAGGGAGGTCCGCTCGAGCACATAATCGCCGCAAAAGCCGTTTGTTTCGGAGAAGCTCTTCGTCCTGAATTTACGGAGTATCAAAAACGCGTTGTCAAAAATGCGTCGATTCTCGCCGACTCGCTCAAAAAGGAAGGCTTCAGCCTCGTGTCAGGCGGCACGGACAACCATCTTATCCTTATCGACCTTAAAAATAACGACATAACGGGCAAAGAGCTTGAAACGCGTCTTGACAGCGTGGGAATCACGGTGAACAAAAATTCCGTGCCGAACGACCCCCGCAAACCGACGATCACAAGCGGCATTCGCCTTGGCACACCTTCAGTAACAACGCGCGGACTCGACACCGCCGACATGAAAAACCTTGCCCGTCTTATCGCGCTGACCGCTTTCGATTTCGAAAACTCAAAAGAGCAAATTCAAAAAGAAGTTGACGGCATCTGCGCAAGATATCCTATATACAGATAAATTGCCGCGAACAGATACATTGCCGCAAATCGTTTAATTAAAAAAATTCGTTGAAAGCATTAAAACATTAAATCGATTGATTTTTTGTTTTTTTGTTGACATCACCCAAAATCGATGCTAAAATCAGGGCATAATAAACAAATGCAGTGATGGCGTTATGTTGACGGACAAATGCTTTTCAGAGAATCGGCGGACGGTGCAAGCCGACAAAGCATCCGGTGGCAGTCTCGCGCCGGAGCAGGTCTTCCCAAAGTCGAAGCGATTTTTCGCACGGC
>CAVKLD010000035.1:0-18258 GCA_963657065.1 bacterium | reverse complement strand
CCGTAAACAGTCGTCGGCTTACATTTTCGGTAAGCTGTGAGAGGTCGTTTTATGCGGCAATCGCGGGTGGTACCGTGGTCGAATCCGATCATCCTGCGGGGACTTTTTCAAGTCTCCGCTTTTTTTGTCGGCAAAAAAACGGCTCAATAATCAAAGAAAGAAGCTGAATGAAATGAAAAAAGTAACGGTATCGGAGCAAACGCTTAAATCTCTCATGAAAAACACATCTTCGCCGCTGCTCTTCAGAGAAAAAACGGCAATCGCCGAATGCATCGACGGCTACAACGCGGATATCATCGAGTTGGGCGCGGTGAGAAAACCGCGCGAAGACACAATAATTTACAAAACCGTTTCTTCAATCGTAAAAAACGCCGCGGTGTGCATTGACGCGGGCGACACGCATGACAGCATTGCCGCCGCATGGGAATGCGTAAAAAATGCGGCGCGACCCGTTTTGCAGATAGAAATGCCGGTTTCGACGGTTACAATGGAATACAAGTACCATGTAAAGGATGACAAAGCGGCAGCAATGATTGACGATCTGTGCCGCACGGCTGCGTCATACTGCAAGGATGTTGAGTTCTCCGCTCTCGACGCAACAAGAGCCGACCCGTCATTTTTGAAACGTGCGGTCGAAACGGCGGTAAATGCGGGTGCGTCATATGTTACACTTTGCGATGATGACGGCGGAAGTCTTGACACGGAAACGGGTGCGCTTGTCGCATCTGTTGCAGAGTATTGCAAAGTCCCGATTTTTGTAAAAACATCAAACCATCTCGGAATGGCAACGGCTTGTGCGGCTGCCGCAATCAAAGCGGGTGCGGTCGGCGTAAAAACATCGGCTTCCGGCAAGGATGCCCTCAACACGACGGCGTTTGCCCGTCTTGCCGAAAGCTGCGGCGAAAAACTCGGATTCACAACCTCCCTTAAACTTACGGAACTGAAAACGGACATTAAAGAGCTTATGAAAAAAGCGAACAAACCGTTTGCGGAACTTGAAGGCGGCGGCAAACCGCAAGACTCCGACATCTGCCTTGACGCTTCAAGCACGCTCCCGCAGGTAAACGCGGCGGCAAAACAACTGGGTTACACCCTCTCCGCATCCGATGAGGGCGAAGTGTTCCGCGAAGTGCAGCGCGTATGCGGGAAGAAAGGCGCGGTAGGCGGCAGAGAACTTGAAGCGATAATCGCCTCGTCCGCAATGCAGGCGCCTGCCGTTTACAACCTCAAAAGTTACAACACAACAAGCGGAAATCTGTCCGGCGCAATGGCATGCATAACACTTGTAAAAAACGGCGTTGAGCTTGTGGGCACGGCTGCCGGCGACGGTCCGATAGACGCTGCATTCAGAGCGATAGAACAGTGCATAGGATTCCATTATGAACTCGACGCATTCAGGATTCAGGCTGTCACGGAGGGCAAAGAGGCTCTCGGCGCGGCACTCGTCCGCCTGAGAAACGGCGGCAAGGTATACCCCGGCAACGGTCTTTCTACCGATATCGTGGGCGCAAGCATACACGCCTACGCAAATGCTCTCAACAAAATCGCCGCAGAGGAGGAAAACTCGTGAAGCTCTCTTTTTCAAACCGTTTTCTCAAACTCCCTTCTTTCGGTGAAATCTGCCGTTTTGCCTGCGACTACGGCTACACAGGAATCGAAATATCCGATATCGCATCGGAAAGACGCGAACATGCCGACAGCATATTCCGTCCCGCCAAAACACAGGACGCACGAAGAAAACTTACAAACAGCTCGGCGGAAATCTCGGCGATTACTTTTCCCGTTTCTGCCGACGCGGACGAAGTCGAAGCATCCGACATATGTTCATATATCGACGCCGCTGCGCTTTCGGGCGCACGGTTTGTGATTCTCAGGTTATCCGATGGGACGGATATAAAGTCCACAGCGAAAAAACTTGCCGCAGCCGCCGAAAAAGCCGAGAAAGAAGACATCGAGCTGCTTTTTGAAACATCCGGATTCGGTGCGGACACAAAAAATCTGCTTGTCCTTTTCAACGCTTTTTCAAGTACGGCGGTCGGCGCGGCATGGAACATAAGGGAAACGTTTTTCACCGCGCGCGAAACACCTGAAGACACAATAAGCTCACTCGGAGCGTACATCAGATTCGTCCGTCTCGGCGACAGAAAAGACGGCAAAAATGTGCTTATCGGTGAGGGGGATCTGCCCGTCGGCGACGTACTCGATGCGCTTCGTTCACTTAACTACGATTCGTACATATCCGTCGAACCGAACGATGAAATCGATGACGCGGATATTGTCCTGACGCACTTTTCAAATTACATTGCGTCTTTCGAGGAAAAACAAACGGTAAAAACGGGGCAGTACCGCAACCGCGCGGGAACGGGCGTTTTTCCGTGGAAAAAGTATGACATTCTCGAAAAGACTTTCGGTCAGGTGCTCGACGTCCTTGCGGAGAAGTATCCCGACCAAACCGCATTCAGATACACAACTCTCGACTACACCAGAACATACTCGCAGTTCAGGCGCGATGTTGACAGGGTTGCGGCTTCATTTATCGCTCTCGGCGTAAGACCCGGTCATCACGTTGCCGTATGGGCGACGAATGTCCCCGAATGGTTTCTCGCATTCTGGGCGGCAACAAAGATAGGCGCGGTACTTGTCACGGTCAATACAGCGTATAAGACATACGAAACGGAATATCTTCTGCGCCAGTCCGACACGCACACGTTGATTACGATTGAAAGCTGCAAAGACATAAATTACGGTCGAATTGTTTCGGAACTTTGCCCGGAGCTTGCCGAAACAAAACCCGGAAAACCGCTTTACGCAAAACGCCTTCCGTTTTTAAGAAACGTCGTCACTGTCGGTTTCTCGCTCCCGGGATGCCTTACATGGGATGAGATGCTTGACCGCGGACGAAAAATACCGCATGAAGAAGTTCTTCGCCGCGCATCGCTTGTGCATCCCGACGATGTGGCGAACATGCAGTATACATCAGGCACGACAGGATTCCCGAAAGGCGTAATGCTTACGCACAGAAACATCATAAACAACGGCAAAACAATCGGCGACAGAATGGATCTCTCAACGGTCGACAGAATGATGGTGCAGGTGCCGATGTTCCATTGTTTCGGCATGGTGCTCACCATGACATCGATAATGACGCACGGCGGCACACTATGCCCGCTGCCCTACTTTTCGCCGAAGTCATCTTTAAGCTGCATAAATACGGAACGCATCACGTGCTTTAACGGCGTGCCTACAATGTTCCTCGCAATGTTCAATCATCCGGATTTTGCAAAAACGGACTTTTCACACATGCGCACGGGCATAATGGCGGGGGCGAACTGTCCTCCCGAGCTTATGCGCAGAGCCGCAAAAGAAATGAATATGACGGAGATAGTGTCGGTTTACGGACAGACGGAAAGTTCTCCCGGCTGCACGATGGGCGAGGTGAACGAAACACTTGACCTCAGAACGGAAACGGTAGGTTCGGCATTTCCCGGCATCGAGTGCAAAATAACGGACCCGGAAACGGGGCGCGATTTGCCCGACGGAGAAAACGGTGAATTTGTCGTGCGCGGGTTCAACATCATGAAAGGCTACTACAAAATGCCGCGTGCCACCGCACAGGCAATCGATGCCGACGGCTGGCTTCACACGGGCGACATTTGCAGCAGAACTCCCGATGGGTACTACAAAGTCACCGGACGCCTTAAAGATATGATAATAAGAGGCGGCGAAAACATCTATCCGCGTGAAATCGAGGAATTTTATCTGACCGACAGCAGAATAAAAGACGTGTCCGTAATAGGTGTTCCGGATAAAAACTACGGCGAAGAAGCCTGCGCGTGGATAATTCCCAAAGAAGACGAAACTCTGACGGAAGACGAGATGAAAGCGTTCGGTTATGCCGGCATCGCCCGTCACAAAGTACCGCGCTATTTCGTATTTGTCAAAGAATTCCCGATGAACGCTGCGGGAAAAATCCTCAAGTACAAAATGAAAGAAGAAACCGTCAAAATGCTGTCATTAGACTGAGGTCAGGCGGCGTTATTCTACAATTTTTACAAATATCAAAAAATCACTTGAAATCACTTGACTTCACGTTTTTCACGTGATAGTATATGTACAAATTTCATATCGGATAAAGGCTGTGACGAAGACGGAACTCTGCTGTCAGCTTTCAGAGAGTCGGGGACGGTGTAATCCCGACAGCATAAATGCTTTGTTTCCCATCACTTCCGAGCCGAAAGGATGAACGCTTTCAAGCTAATAGTTCTTTTCGTGATTGCTGCGTAAATGCATAAGGCTTGTTTGAGCCTGAGGGGCACGTTTTTTCGTGCAATTTGAGTGGTACCGCGGGTATATTGTTACTCGTCTCAAGTCTTTTCTTGAGGCGGGTATTTTTTTATTCAGTCTGTCCGAAACGAAATTCCCGCGTGCGACACCGCGGCAAAAAAACTGTCACTATTCTTTTTCCGAAACGGAGGAACGTAAAAATGAGTACACAGACCACAATGCCGGAGCTTATGGACGTTGCCCACCGCATACGCGAAATGCGTGAGATAATGGGTTATTCCGAAGAAACAATGGCGCAGAGAACGGAAGTAACGCTGCGTCAGTACAGAGAGTATGAAAAATGCGAAGCCGACCTTCCTTTCACTTTCATTTACAAGTGTGCGCTTGCGTTCGGCATCGAACTTACGGAACTGCTTGAAGGACGTTCGGCAAAACTTCGTTCTTATAACGTTACGCGCAGAGGCATGGGACAACAGACCGCAAAAGAAGACGGCATTTCCATAGCGAACCTTGCGCCGGAATTTCGCAACAAAATCGCCGAACCCTACTGGGTCAAATATGAATACTCCCCCGATCTTCAAAACAAACCGATTCATCTTACGCGCCACAACGGACAGGAATTTGACCTTGTCATATCGGGTTCGCTGCTTGTTCAGGTAGGAACAAACAGAGAACTTCTCCACGAGGGTGACAGCATATATTACAATTCATCCACACCGCACGGTATGATAGCCGTAGACGGGAAAGACTGCGTTTTCTGCGCCGTTGTGCTGCCGGGCGAAGACGAACAGGAATCCGTTGTCCGCTCCTCCGTCGTTTCGACGCGTCCGTCAACGAAACTGCTGTGCGAAAAATTTGTCGAAGTCGAGGAAGACGAAAACGGCACGCCCGTAAAAATCGACTTCAAAAACTCCGACGTTTTCAACTTCGGTTTTGACGTCGTCGATGAGCTGGCGGAGAAATATCCCGACAAACTCGCGATGATCCACCTTGACAAAAACAAGGTCGAGAGAAGATTCACTTTTTCGCAGATAAAAAAGGAATCCGCACGCGTTGCGAACTACTTCAAGAGTCTAGGTATAAAAAGCGGCGACAGGGTTATGCTCGTGCTGAAGCGTCACTATGAATTCTGGTTCGCAATGGTTGCACTCCACAAGCTCGGAGCGATAGCAATCCCCGCAACATATCTGCTGCAAAAGCACGACTTTGTATACAGGTATAACGCTGCCGGTGTAAAAGCAATTGTATGCACCGCCGACGGCGATACGGCAAATATAGCGGAAGATGCGGCAAAAGAATGCCCGAGTGTGGAGCTTATGCTCCTTGTCGGCGGCAAAAAGGACGGATGGCATGATTTTGATGCCGAGTATCCGCTCTATTCCAGCAAATTCACTCGCGAAAATGACACGCCGTGCGGTGAATCGCCCGCGCTGATGTTCTTCTCGTCCGGCACGACAGGCGAACCGAAGATGGTCATGCACAAGCACACTTACGCACTCGGTCACTTCCTTACCGCGAAATACTGGCACTGCTGCGAACGCGACGGACTTCATTTCACCATTTCGGACACCGGGTGGGGTAAATCGCTTTGGGGCAAGCTCTACGGCCAGTGGATGTGCGAGGGAGCGGTGTTTGTCTACGATTTCGACCGTTTCAATGCCGCGAACATCCTGCCGATGTTTGCAAAATACGATATTTCAACATTCTGCGCACCACCGACAATGCTGCGCATGATGATAAAAGAAGACCTGTCAAAATACGATTTTTCTTCAATAAAACACATGACCACGGCAGGCGAAGCGCTTAACCCAGAGGTTGCAAAACAGTTTTATAATCTCACCGGACTTACGATATTCGAGGGATTCGGTCAGACCGAAACGACGCTCACGATAGCGAATCTGCGCGGAACGGATGTAAAACCCGGTTCGATGGGCAAGGCTTCGCCGCAATACGACATAGACCTTGTCGATGCCGACGGCAACACCGTCCAAAACGGCGAAACGGGCGAAATAGTCATCAGACTCGACAACGGCACGCCTCCCGGACTTTTCGGCGAATACTGCAAAGAACCCGAAAAAACGGCGGAGGCGATGCGCGGCGGAGTCTACCATACGGGCGACACCGCATGGCGCGACGAGGACGGCTACTTCTGGTACGTCGGACGTGTGGACGACATCATCAAATCTTCGGGATACCGCATAGGGCCGTTCGAAATAGAAAGCGTGATAATGGAACTTCCCTACGTGCTTGAATGCGGCGTTTCAGCTGCGCCGGATGAAATACGCGGACAGATAGTAAAAGCAAGCATAGTGCTGACAAAAGACACAGAGCCGACGGAAGAACTGAAAAAAGAAATACAGCAATATGTCAAAACACACACCGCACCCTACAAATATCCGCGTCTTGTGGTATTCAGGGATTCCCTGCCAAAAACAACCAGCGGAAAAATTCAGCGTGCGAAACTGTAAGCCGCAACGCAGCGTAAGCTAAAATCGCGGCGGTATCATTTGCGCATTCCCCTTTTTTTAAAAAAATACTTGACAAACTGCAGAAGTTGAATTATAATTTTAGGTAAAGGCTGTGACGGTGAGTATCCTTGTTATACGTCCTTCAGAGAGACAGCGGTCGGTGTGAGCTGTCGGAAACGGAACAACGGATTGTAGCACCCGAGCCGGAAGAAAGAAAGCGGTCGTCCGCAAGTAGAGTCTTCCCGTGACTGCTGCGTAAATGCATAAGGCTTGTCAGAGCCTGAGAGGCACGTTTTCGTGCAATTTGAGTGGTACCGCGGGTGCAGATTACATCACACTCGTCTCAAAGTAATTCAACTTTGGGACGGGTGTTTTTTCGTCCCTAAAAGGAGGACTGCATTGTGAATCAAATCACGGCACTTGACTACAAGATAAAAGAAATGGCAGGGCGCATTCGGGAATTAAGACAGATAGAAAATGTTTCCCCGGAAGCGATGGCGTTACAGACGGACGTAACGACGGAAGAATATCTTCGCTGCGAAAACGGTGAGTGCGATTTAAACTTTGCGTTTATCTACCGCTGCGCGCTTGCGCTCGGCGTAAATGTAACGGACATAATCGAGGGTCACAGTCCCACTCTTAAATCTTTCACCGTAACAAGAAGCGGCGGCGGTCAGGAAATAGCGAACGCGCACGGCATGACATACTATAACCTTGCCTATGCGTTTCAGAACAGAATAGCCGAACCGCTCTACGTAAAAAGCAAATACGACGACGGCGCACAGATACGCGACATAGAGCTTACCACCCATGAGGGGCAGGAACTTGATATTGTAATTTCGGGACATCTGCGCGTACAGATAGGCGAACACTCCGAAGTTCTCAGTGCAGGTGACAGCGTGTATTACGATTCCTCGACCCCGCACGGCATGATAGCCGTAGGCGGTGAGGACTGTGAATTTTACGCAATAGTGCTCAATCCCGCAGGCGAACCGATTCCCGAGCTTACCCCCGTAAGAGCCGTCCCCGAAAACATAACGCTGCCCGCCGACAACAAAGACAGAATCTACAGGCGGTTCACCGAGGTAATAAAAAACGACAAAGGTACGCCGGTTTCGATAAAGTTCAAAAACGCGGAACATTTCAATTTCGCTTTTGATATCGTGGACGAGCTTGGCACGCGCTCCCCCGACAAACTCGCAATGCTGCACATTTCGCGTGACAAGACCGAACGGAGGTTCACGTTCGGCGATATGAAAAAAGAATCCGCGCGATGTGCGAATTACTTCAAATCAATCGGGATAAAGCACGGCGACAAGGTTCTCCTCGTGCTCGGACGCAGGTATCAGTTCTGGTTTGCGGTGCTCGGACTTCACAAACTCGGTGCAGTCGCGATTCCCGCGACAAATCAGCTTCAGTCGCACGATTTCGAGTACAGATTCAAAAAAGCCGGCATAGAACACATAATCATAACTTCCGACGGCGACGCTGCACATCAGGCGGACGAAGCGGAAAAGTTGTATAAACCGCTCAAAAACAAGATTATTGTCGGTGCTCCCCGCGACGGCTGGAGGAGCTTCGACGATGAATACTCGGCTTTCAGTTCCCGTTTTGAACGCGGAGAAAACGCCCCGGGCGGCGATGACATGATGCTCATGTTTTTCACTTCTGGCACATCGGGATATCCGAAAATAGCGGCTCACAATTACAAATACGCTCTCGGTCACTTCCACACGGCAAAGTACTGGCACTGCTGCGACCCCGACGGACTTCATTTTACGATATCCGACACCGGCTGGGCAAAAGCCATGTGGGGCAAACTCTACGGACAGTGGATAAGCGAAGCGGCAACGTTTGTATATGATTTCGAGCGTTTCAGTGCAGCCGACATACTCCCGATGTTCGCAAAATATCATATCACAACGTTCTGCGCACCGCCGACGATGCTGCGAATGATGGTAAAGGAAGATATTACGAAATACGACTTGTCTTCCGTCAAACATATGACAACGGCGGGTGAAGCACTCAATCCGGAAGTGTACCGTCAATTTGAAAAAGCTACCGGACTGCAGATAATAGAAGGATTCGGACAAAGTGAGAGCACCATGATGATAGGAACGCTTCGCGGCGATTCTCACAAAATAGGCTCCATGGGCAAACCCGTGCCGATATATGACATCGCCCTGCTCGACCCCGACGGCAACGAGGTCAAAGCCGGCGAAGTCGGCGAAATATGCGTCAACCTCAAAAACGGCAGACCGTTCGGACTGTTTACCGAATACTACAACGACCCCGAAAAAACGGCGGAGGCAATACACGACGGTTTTTACCGCACCGGCGACACTGCATGGCGTGACGAAGACGGATACTACTGGTACGTCGGACGCGCCGACGATGTTATCAAATCGTCGGGATACCGCATAGGACCGTTTGAAATCGAAAGCGTCATAATGGAACTGCCCTATGTGCTCGAATGCGGCGTTTCGGCTGCACCCGACGAAGTACGCGGACAGATAGTAAAGGCAAGCATCGTTCTGACCAAAGGCACCGTGCCCACGGAGGAACTGAAAAAAGAAATACAAAACTACGTAAAAACACACACCGCGCCGTATAAATATCCCAGATTGATAGTTTTCCGCGATTCGCTGCCGAAAACGGCAACCGGAAAAATACAGCGCAACAAACTGTAAGCACAATTAGACATATTCTAAATAGAATACAACAAAAAAAACATAAGTTGACCGGCGACATAAGTTTGATTCCCGTCAGCTTAAAGCAAAACGAGGTGAAATACAATGAAAATCAGCTGTGTTCAAATGAACATGATTCTGAGCGATCCGGAATACAATTTCACACACGCCGAAAACCTCTTTGAAAAAGCCGCCGACGGCAAACCCGACACCGTTGTTTTCCCCGAAACATGGAACACCGGCTTTTTCCCGCACGACGGACTGCAGCATCTCTGCGACACCGACGGCAGGCACACAAAAGAACTTTTCGGTTCACTCGCGAAACACCGCGGCGTGAACATTGTCGCAGGTTCGGTATCAAACATAAAAAACGGAAAAATTTACAATACCGCGTATATTTTTGCCAGAAACGGCGATTGTATAGCCGAATATGACAAGACTCATCTTTTTACGCCGATGAATGAGCATGATTTTTATGAAAAAGGCTCACGCCTCACGTCGTTTGAGCTTGACGGCAAAAAATGCGGCATAATAATCTGCTATGACGTACGTTTTCCCGAGCTTACACGAACCCTGACCGTACAAAACAGACTCGATTACCTTTTCGTCGTTTCGCAGTGGCCGGACAAGCGGATATCACAGCTTGAAACGCTCCTGAAAGCGCGTGCAATCGAAAATCAGATGTTTGTCGCCTGCTGCAATTCATGCGGCACGGCAAACGGCACGGTTTACGGCGGTCATTCATCCGTATACTCCCCTCTCGGCGAAACGCTTGCATGTGCCGGAGAAGACGAAGAAACAATAACCGCCGAATGCGACGAAAACATTTCGGCGCAGCTCAGAGAATCAATAAATGTTTTCCGCGACAGGCGCGAAGAACTTTACGAAATAAAAACAAAACAAACCGAAAGAAGGACAAAGCAATGAATTACAACTTCCCCGTAACAAGAACAACTCACCCTAAAAAACGTCCCGAGGACGAAACGAAGCTCGGCTTCGCACAGTACTTCACCGACCATATGTTCGTTATGGACTACGATGAAGGACAGGGTTGGCACGACGGCAGAGTCGTCCCGCACGAGCCGATACTCATCGAACCCGCGTCATGCGTACTGCACTACGCTCAGATGATGTTTGAAGGAATGAAAGCATACCGCACTCCGTCGGGTGAAATTCAGCTTTTCAGACCCGACATGAACGTAAAGAGAATGGCGCGTACGAACGAGAGAATGTGCATGCCCGAACTTCCCGACGATCTTCTCGTTGCGGCGGTAAAGGCTGTCATAAAGGAAGATATCGACTGGGTTCCGTCCGCTCCCGGCACGGCACTGTACATAAGACCGTTTATTTTCGGCGATGAAGTATCTTTTTCGGTTCTGCCTGCAAAACATTACAGATTTATGATAATCCTGAGCCCCACAGGCTCGTATTACGCAGCAAACGACGGCGGACTTTCGACCACGCGCATTTATGTGCAGGATGAATACATCCGTGCGGCAAAGGGCGGCACGGGATATGCGAAAGTCGGCGGCAACTACGGCGGCGGCATGAGAGCGTCAAAGGACGCGATGAAATACGAATGCAAAGACGTCTTGTGGCTTGACGCGGCGGAACACAAGTACGTTGAGGAAATAGGCACTTCAAACGCGTTTTTCAAAATCGACGGCGAAGTCATCACCGCGCCGCTGACATCCGGCACAATACTCCCCGGAATTACACGCGACAGCGTTATTGCGCTTCTCAAAAAATGGGGCGTTCCGATAACCGAGCGCAAACTCTCCATTGACGAGATAATCGCAGCAAGCGAAAACGGTACGCTTGAGGAGATTTTCGCAAGCGGCACGGCAGCAGTCATATCCCCTATAGGAACGCTTAACTACAAAGGCAAAGATATAACCGTCGCCGACGGCAAGGTAGGCGCGACGGCGCAGAAGCTCTACGACACGCTGTACGGTATTCAGACGGGCACGGTTGAAGATTTCATGGGGTGGACTTATCCGCTCGGATTGAAAGCGTAAACGAATGAAACGCGTAACACTGTTCAGCGGACACTACGGGAGCGGAAAAACAAATGTTGCCGTCAATTATGCACTGAAGCTGAATGCTCACGGCCATCGGACGGCAATTGCCGACCTTGACACGGTAAATCCGTATTTCAGGACAAAAGACAGTGAAAAGGAACTTGTCGACGCGGGCGTACGCGTAATTTCGCTGCCTTTTGCAAACACAAGCGTTGATCTGCCGTCGATACCGAGCGAAGTATATTCGCTTGTGCGGCAGACCGACGAATATGCCGTGTTTGACATAGGCGGCGACGATGACGGTGCATACGCACTCGGGAGATTTACGCCGTTTATTCTCGATGAAAACAATTTTGCGCATTTTTTCGTCGTCAATTTCTACCGTCCGCTGACGCCCGATGCAAAAAGTGCGGCAGAATACATGACCGACATAGAAAAAGCATGCGGCATACCGTTTACCGGCATTGTCAACAATTCGAATCTCGGTGAAGAAACCGATGTTTCCGTCATTGAAAATTCATTCGCCGAAGCCGACCGGCTTGCCGAGATTTCGGGACTGCCGGTTGCAATGACCTCGGTAATAAAAGACCTGGCGAAGAAAACGAACCGTTCAGACGTTTTCCCGCTGACGCTACAGAAAAAGTACTGGTAAAGGAGCTGTGAGAATGGCAAAGCTGACCTTCAAAGCTGATATCTGCAAAGGCTGCGGACTTTGCATAAACGCCTGTCCGAAGCATCTTTTGAGAATGGCGGCGGACAAAATAAACAAAAAGGGACATTCCCCCGCCGAGATAACCGATATGTCACAGTGCATCGGCTGTGCTTTTTGCGCAACAATGTGCCCCGACTGCGTTATCACGGTAGAAAAGTGAGGTGAAAGCAATGAGTGAAAAAGTGCTTATGAAAGGCAACGAGGCAATAGCCGAAGCCGCGATAAGAGCGGGATGCATGCATTATTTCGGCTATCCCATAACACCGCAAACGGAGCTTGCCGCTTACATGGCAAAGCGCATGCCGAAGGTGGGCGGCACATTCCTGCAGGCAGAAAGCGAAATCGCCGCGATAAACATGGTGTATGGCGTAGCATCCACCGGCAAGCGTGTAATGACTTCGTCGTCGTCGCCGGGAGTGTCGCTCAAACAGGAGGGCATTTCCTATCTGGCGGGAGCGGATCTGCCGGCTCTTATCGTCAACGTGCAGCGCGGCGGTCCGGGACTCGGCGGCATTCAGCCGTCGCAGTCGGACTATTTCCAGGCGACAAAGGGCGGCGGTCACGGCGATTATCACCTCATCGTTCTGACACCCGCATCGGTTCAGGAAATGGCGGATCTGACATTCCTCGCATTTGACCTGTCCGACAAATACAGAGTTCCCGCAATGCTGCTTGCGGACGGCACAATGGGACAGATGATGGAGCCTGTCGTACTGCCCGAACCGCACGCGTCCGTTATCGACAAGCCGTGGGCAGTAACCGGAACGCAAATGCGAAGAGAGCACAACATCATAAACTCCCTTTATCTTGTCCCCGAAGAACTTGAAAAGACGAACATCGAACGCTTCGAACGCTACAAAACAATCGAAGAAAACGAAGCGCGTTACGAGAGCTTCATGACCGATGACGCAGACATCGTCGTCGTCGCGTTCGGCATTGCGGCGCGTGTTTCAAAAAATGCCGTCGCCGCCGCAAGAAGAGAGGGCATCAAGGCAGGACTTATCCGTCCGATAACGGTATGGCCGTTCCCGAAGAAACCGATAGCGGAACTTGCCGAAAAGGTAAAAGGATTTATATCGGTCGAGCTTTCGATGGGACAGATGATAGAAGACATCCGTCTTGCGGCAAGCTGCAAATGCCCCGTAGAACTTTGCGGCAGAACGGGCGGTATGATACCAACCCCCGAGCAGGTACTTGAAGCCATAAGAAAAATGCAGGGAGGCATAAAATAATGACAGTATTTGAAAAACCGAAAAGTCTTACCGACGCCGAACTGCACTACTGTCCCGGCTGCACGCACGGAATAATCCACCGTCTTGTCGCCGAAGCCATTGATGCGCTCGGAATAGAGGGCAAAACGATCGGCGTTGCACCGGTCGGCTGCGCCGTTATGGCGTACAACTATTTTGCCTGCGACATGGTAGAAGCCGCGCACGGCAGAGCCCCCGCAGTCGCAACGGGACTTAAGCGTTCAATGCCCGAAAACATAATTTTTACATATCAGGGCGACGGCGATCTCGCGTCCATCGGCATGGCGGAAACCGTTCACGCCGCAACAAGAAACGAAAACATCACCGTTATATTCGTAAACAACGCGATATACGGCATGACAGGCGGTCAGATGGCGCCGACTTCCCTGCCCGGTCAGGTAACTCAGACTTCGCCCTACGGCAGAGATGTCAAAACGGCAGGATACCCCATAAAGGTCTGTGAAATGCTCTCTACGCTTGACGCTCCCGAATATATCGAGCGCGTAGCCGTAAACAACGTAAAAAACATCAGAACCGCGAAAAAAGCAATAGAAAAAGCATTCAGAAATCAGGTTGAGAAAAAAGGGTTCTCGCTTATCGAAGTCATCTCGTCCTGTCCCACAAACTGGGGCATGACTCCGCAAAAGGCACTTGACTGGATAGAAAGCGACATGATTCCGTACTATCCTCTCGGCGTGTACAAGGACAAGAGCGCAAAGGAGGGTAACTGACATGACAACGAACATTCTTCTCGCGGGATTCGGCGGACAGGGCATTTTGTTTGCGGGAAAATTTCTCGCATACAAGGCGCTTACCGAGGGCAGAGAACTGAGCTGGCTCCCATCATACGGCCCCGAAATGCGCGGCGGCACAGCCAATTGCAGCGTCATCCTTTCGGACGAACCGATAGGCTCACCCATCGTTTCCGAACCCGACGTACTTGTTGCAATGAACCTTCCGTCACTCGATAAATATGAAGATTCCGTTGTACCGGGCGGCTCGATATTTGCGGATTCAACGCTTATCGAACGAAAAGTAAAAAGAAACGATGTCAAGGTGTTTTACGTCCCGTCCACTTCTCTCGCGCAGCAAATAGGCGCACCGACGCTTGCGAATATGATAATGGTCGGCAAGCTGATAAAAGAAACGGGCGCGGTATCATACGATAATCTTGAAGAAGCATTAAAAAAGGTCGTTTCCTCAAGACACCGCGACCTCTTTGATATAAATCTCAGAGCGATAAACAAGGGTTATGAACTGTAAAAGGAGGCAAACGATATGTTCGATGTAAAAAAAGTCAAGGACGAATGCGTTGAATGGATACGCGCATTTTTTGAAGAAAACGGCAAGGAATGCAACGCGGTCGTTGCGATTTCGGGCGGCAAGGATTCTTCTGTCACCGCGGCTCTCTGCGTCGAAGCTCTCGGCAAGGACAGAGTAATAGGGGTGCTTCTTCCGAACGGCGAACAGGCTGACATAAACTGCTCGCAGCAGCTCGCCGCGCACCTCGGCATTAAAAATTACACCATCAACATTGCCGACGCATACAACGGTATGATAAGTCAGCTTGAAAAATGTTTTCCGCTCGAAAAACAGACTGTTACCAATCTTCCCGCACGCCTTAGAATGGCTGCCGTTTATGCGGTAAGCCAGAGCCACAACGGACGCGTTGCGAATACGTGCAATCTTTCGGAAGACTGGGTCGGTTACGCGACGCGCTACGGTGACGGCGCAGGTGATTTCAGCCCGCTCTCGCACCTGACCGTTCAGGAAGTGAAAGCGATAGGTCATTATCTCGAACTCCCCGAAAATCTCGTTGAAAAAACGCCGATTGACGGACTTTGCGGCAAAACCGACGAAGATAACCTCGGCTTTACTTACGCGGTGCTCGACAAGTACATCCGCACCGGCGAAATAGCCGACAGTGAAACAAAGGCTAAAATAGACCGCATGCACGCCGCGAACGTATTCAAACTCAATCCCATGCCGTATTTCGACCCTCAGATAAAACACATATAATCTCTATGTAATCTCGATTCGCCGCTCACATCTTTTGCGAACGAGGTTGACAACAGCAAAAATACGAAATCGGTCGGCTGCCCGAACTACAGGCGGCCGGCCGTTCTTTTTCGCTTTTACGGTTGCCAAGCAAAGATGTGTGTGGTAAAATGATAAAAAAAGGAAGGAAGACCTGAAACTATGACGCATTATACGGAGAACGAATTTCTCACCATCGCTGTAAAGGAATACGGATGCGAACTTACGTCTGTGAAGTCAAAAAAGGACGGATATGAATTTTTATGGCAGGGCGACGAAAAAATCTGGCACGGTCAGTCGCCTATTCTCTTTCCGATAGTCGGCAGACTTGTTGACGACAAGTACACGCTCGACGGCATAGAATACGAAATGCCGAAACACGGTTTTGCAAGAAAATCAGAGTGGGCACTGCTCGAAAAAGACGAGTCTTCACTGTCGTTTATTCTCTCGGAAACTTCCGAAACGATTGCAATTTACCCTTACGCATTCGACATTATAATAACATTTACGCTTGACGGCAACAAACTGCGCGTCAATCATGCCGTTTTGAACAAGAGCGGGGAAACAATGTATTTTTCGATCGGTGCGCACCCGGCGTTCAACTGCCGCATAGGCGATACGCTCCGCTTCAGCGAAAACGAAACTCTCTCAACCGAAAAAATCGACCTTGAACGTTCACTGCGTCTTCCGGAAACCTATCCGGTGTTGAACGATGCAACCGACATAACGCTGACCGAGCATATTTTCGACGAGGATGCTCTCATCCTCAAAGGCGTGAAGTCAAAATATATTTCTCTCATAAAGCAAAACGACAGCCGCACCGTAAAATTTGACATGGGCAATGCTCCCTACCTCGGCATCTGGGCGAAACCAAATGCACCGTATGTCTGCATAGAGCCGTGGTTCGGTGTAAACGATTCTTTTGAAAAAAAGAACGATTTTTCGGAGAAAACGGGCATAAATGCACTTGCGCCCGACGATGTTTTCAACTTCGCATGGGAAGCGGAGTTTTCACTTTAATTTTTTCTTTCGACTATCTTGTATATTGACAAAACGGCTGTAAAAACGTATAATATGTGTGTAAGTTATTCAGGGGAGGCGACGGACACGGACAATTTCACTCCCGATGTCTTCACCGTCACCGACGGCAGCGGACAGAAGCTGCAGTATCAGATTCTTGACCGACTAAACGACACAAACGGCGAAACGTGCCTTGCGGTGATTCCGCTGTACGAAAACAGCGAAGACATTCTCTGCGATGATATTGACTTTGACATTGTAAAACTCAAGGAAGAAAACGGCGGTTTTGTTTTATCTCCCGTCGATGACGACAACGAGTTCGCCACACTTTACAAAAAATTTGCAAAAAGAATCGACGAAATGCTTTACGGCAATTTATAAGATATTTGATTGCAATTTTATCCCTGCTTTGTGCGCCGGCTACGGCTATATTAACCCAACACACTTTTATTAGGGAATCCTGATTACTCTTTGCGAGGATTGCAGACCTCCCGATTTTGTCGGACGAAGGGAGCGTGAAACGCAAAGGAGGATACCCACCTGCTTAAACGCAGGTTATTATCGCCGTGCAGCGGCAAAGCGGGGCTTTATTACGGATAAATTATGAATATTTAATATAAGTCCTGCTCGGTTCTTTTCCCGCGGGACTTATTTTGCAATAAAAATCAAAACCGACAGGAGGAACATATGACGCCGTATAAACTGAAAAAACACCTGACGCGAAAAGCGGCATTTTACGACATAAACGATCCGAATATTCCCGCCGAACTTTTCTCCGTAAAAAATGCAGCACCGCAGCTTGACGGTTTTCCTTATCCGCTGCCGTCCGCGAAATCGGACTACACAATGCAGGCAAAAGGCAACGGCAATATTATGTGGTACGCAGGCAAAACAGGTCTTACGCGGTTTGACCCGGACGGGGACTGCATCGAAGACAAAATAATGTATTTCAGCGCACACCGTTATTTGCCGCATCACGCTGTTGACGCAATACTCCCCGTCGGCAGCGGAATATGGGCAAAGTGCGGCGACAGCGTTTCGCATATTGAATTTCTCGAAATTACGGCGGAAGAGAAAGCAGAAATGCTGCTCGCCGAAACGAACGAATTCGTCATGCGGCGCGGAATGGTCAGCCAGCGTCACCTGAAAGAAGACCGCAATTACGACTCCCGCGAACATTACACTTCCTGCGACAATGACGGATTGTTCACCTCGGGTTATGCCGTCGCGGAAATGTATCACTATGCAACGCTCAAAAAGGAACTCGGAGAAAACAATCCGCGAACGCTGAATGCAAGAAAAAATGCGACAAAAGCATGCGAAGCATGTCTTCTCCTGATGTATATCCACGGCAGGCCGGAGGGATTTATAGCACGGTCATACCACGTCACGGGAGAACCTGTACCGAATGAAGGCGTTTTTTACAAACGCAACGGCAAAACGGCACGCTGCATAGAAAACGATTACACAAAAAAAATCGGCAGAGCCGGCGAAGAAGCACCGTGCGGATATCCGATTCCAGACCGTCTGGCAGCACTTTACCGTGACCTCGGCTACACCGACGACGATATTACATATAAAGCAGACACAAGCAGCGACGAGGTAACGGGGCACTTTCTTCAGATGAAGGTCGCACACGATATACTCGGACCGGACGACCCCGAACTTGACGCACTGCTGAAAGACGCGTGCAAACGCACAATGAAACATATAACGGAGCACGGATTTGAATTTTGTGAATCCTCCGGCATGCCGACGACTTGGGCAAGATGGAGC
>CAVKLD010000034.1:0-19869 GCA_963657065.1 bacterium | reverse complement strand
AAGTCTCAAAATCATAGAAAATCATACTGTCACCTTCTTTCTTCGGGGACGGTTTTTGCACCGTCCCCGAATGGCATAGTCACTTAAAATGGCATTCTACGCATCGAAAACATCGGTTATAGAAATTGAATTGAAGCGGGAATCATCATAGTCAACTTCAAATTCAAGGCTTTCGCACATTTCAGCAGCGTCAAGAATTTCGTCTGCAAAATCGGCGTAACCGGCAAACACAAAAGTCTTGTCCAGCCCAAGCTTGTTCAGAAAAGTTTCAACGCTTGCAATCATACTACCATCATTCTTTGTGCCGAAAATCACACGATTCATAAAAATGCAAGGCTTCTTTTTCTTGTACTTAGAAAGGAACTTTTCTTCAGCTCCACCGCAACCTTCTACAAGACGCATCTGAACCTTGAACATCGGGCGATTGTCCTTTTTGGTTACACCAAGTTCCATGTTTTCAAGCTTTGCAATGTATTTGCCAGCAGGGACGGCTTCAAAGTCCCCGTTTTCAGCAGCTTCTTTCTTCTGCTGTTCAATCTTCTTCAGGTCAATTTCCTTATCAAATTTGTTAAAATCAAAAGCCATTTTTTATCTTTCCTTTCTTGTTCTTCTTACTCTTTTAGGCTGTTCGGATTCCGCTGCCGCTTTGATATCTTCTTCCGTAACTTCAAACGGAAAATCTTCAGGTTTCATATCTGAAAGATCAACGTCAAGCTTTTCTTCAACCTTTGCTTTTGAACGTCTTACACGCCCGTTTCCCGCCTTTTCAATTTCAGTGTTTTCCGCTGCCTTGTCAGCAACTTCAATTTCCGCATCGGTCTTGCAACCGTCCATCTGATAGTAATTGCGGATTTTTTCATCAACATACTTCAGATCATTGTCAATGGCATAGCTGCCAAACATTCCGATAGGGCTTTTCACCGTGTCTTTGCCGCTGTTCTGCGTCAAGAAATAATACTTCCCGTCAATCACCTGTGTTCTTAGAACAATAGTGAAAAGTCCTTCAATCGTAATTTTCTCGCGTAGCAGCTTTCCGATCAGCTTGATTGTAGTAATGCCGTTATCAAGCGTTTCAGTATGTGTCAGATAATAAACCGTCACATCATCGGGAAGTTCCGCGCACACATCAATGATTTCAAAATAGTTGCTTCCGAAATCGTTCCACTTGTCCCATCCGGCTTCTTTGATCCGGTTCATATACGGGATTGAAAGAATGTACTGGAAATCATCAACCACAATGATTTTCTTTCC
This sequence comes from bacterium, assembly GCA_963657065.1. Classification (GTDB taxonomy): domain Bacteria; phylum Bacillota; class Clostridia; order Oscillospirales; family Acutalibacteraceae; genus RUG806. The sequence continues at coordinate 18,618 of CAVKLD010000034.1, read as the reverse complement.
CTCTCTAACGGAATCTTTCATGAATTCGATAATTTTCACCGAATCCGTGACGGAATTCAGTGTGTGGAATTTACCGCGAAACGGAAGCGGTTTACCGACCGGATTTACAATTGCGACTTCATTCGGATTGAAGTTCCGCAAGCTTGTACTTTTGCCCGTTCCGGATTCTCCCATGATTAGAATTTTTTCAGCCATGTTTTTACCTCACTTTATTGAAATATTATTTTTCAGTTCCAGTTCGCAACCGGGAACTTCCAAACCATTTTTTAGCGCCGCTTTAATGGCAACCTTATCCGGCGATTCTGTAATTGTTTCAACAATATAATCCATTGGGATTGCGTCAATATCGCTTATCTTCACGCTTTCAGATTTACGGAAACTGATTGAAACTTTACTGGTTGACATCTTTTCGCCGTTTAAAGCCCCTGTGAGCCATTCTGACAGCTTTTCGCGTTTGGCTTTAGTCTGTTTCTCACGCTCTGCGAAAGCGTCTTTTTCAGCCTTTAAAGCAGCTTCTTCGGCTTTCAGATTTTTGATCCACAACGCTATGTTTTCAAGCTTCGTTTCTCTCTCAATCTGTAATTCTGACAGCTTGTCCATGTCAACGATTTCACCGGTGTCCATATCGACACATGACATAATTTGCTGATCAATTTCGTACAAACTCGGCATTAAAATTTTTCTCCTTTCAATTCTTTGTAGAAATACGCTGTATTTTTTTCAAACCCGCTTAAAAGCGAATTTATAAACCCTTTGAACAATTCAAAATCAGACGGATAAAGCAAGATTCCATAACCGCCGGATTCTTCGATTTTCCGCAAATTCCAAAGCTGCAATGCAGAAGGTTTTCCGTTTGTTGCTTTAAGCTCCACGCCGATAAAACGACCATTGCAGCACACAAGCAGATCAGGAACACCGGAACGCTGAACGCCGTTTGACCATGTTTTCAGATTCCAACAACCTTGTTCTTTCAAAAATCCTTTGACTTTGTTTTCAAACTGCTTTTCTTGCGCCATTATTTTTCACACTCCCTGAATAATTCGTCAGTGAAATCTTTCCGCTGCTTCAAAGCTTCGTAGATGTTCACTTCGACGGTGTTTTGACAAATCATCAGATAATAGAAACAAGGCTTGTCTTGCCCGATCCTGTGAATTCGTTTCTTTGATTGCTCGAACAGTTCTGATCGTTCCGGCAAGCTGTAATAAATGATTTTGTTTGCCTTTTGTAAATTCAGACCCATTGCACCGGCTTGATACTGGACGAGTGTAATTGAATCGTTATACAATTCGTAATCACACAAATCTTTCGTAGCTCCGTTCACAATCGAACACGGGCGTTCACATTCGTGCGCAATGTCCCATAATAGGCTGAGTTCAGCCGTGAAATTATAGAAAACTATGATTCTATCATTTGTGCTGCTTATCAAATCCCGGAAGGCTTCAAGTTTTTCGGCGCTGTAAATCCCGCAAAGTTCACGCGCATAAAGGCGTTTTGTTAAACTGGTATCACCCACAAGTTCAGCGCCGTTAACCGTAACAATTGAATCTTTCATGAACTTGTCGTAATGCTTTGGTTTTGAAATATTAATTTCAATAAAAGTCTGTTCGGGCAAATTCATTACATCTTCGGTTTTCAGGAATGTTGCTCCATGTTCACGCAATTTCGATTTCAGCCGGTCAACATTCTTGTATGGATTTGCTTTGTCCACAACTTTGACGAACTGACCGCCGGGAATTTTAATTGTGTTCCAGTTCACATATTGCCTTTGATAAAGGCTTTCGGAAATCTCCCACCCAAGCAAACACGCCTGTGTCCAAAGATTTTCATATTTGCCGCTTGTCGGTGTACCGGAAAGCAAAATCACATTTGCCGCATCCAGCTTTAGAATGAATTTTGTCTGCTTTGCGGTTTTATTCTGAATCAGGGAACTTTCGTCAAGCATCAGCGTGAAATCATGCAGTTTTAAAAGATCTTTGCGCCGCCACGCAGTTTCATAATTTACAATGCCGATTAAAGGCTTTTTTAATGGTGGATTTGACCATTCCATAAACGCACTCAATGAGTGTGTATATCTCAAATTCAGCACAACAGTTTCCGGATAGTTCTGTTTGAAGTGATCATACCAATCTTGAATTTTTGACTTTTGGCAAATCAGAAGGTTTACTTTCGCACCCAAACGAATCATTTTTTCCGCGCCGGTGTAGGTCTTGCCCAATCCCATATCATGAAAATATGCAACGCGGTTCAGATTTTCGGTTTCTTTTAGCGCGTCCTTTTGGTGTTGATAAAGTTCTATTTTGCATCACTCCAAATTACATTGTCATTTATAATGGCGTTTCACCCCAAACAAATTTCCGCAAAGTACGGCAAGGATTCAACCCAATCACAAAAGTCATGCCATTCGTCAAGCTTGTGATTCTTTCTTGCGTGATACATATTCAGCAGCACCGCATAATTAAGCTGCACTGTGCGTTTCTGATTGTAGCTACTCGGCAAAAGCTGAATCATCTGCCACCAATCTTCTTTATCCTTAGTTGTTAGGTAATCTTCACGACTTCCATTCAGCGCCTTTATCGTCCACTCAAGAACTTCTGTGGAAAATCTGTCTAAATGTTCATGACTGAAATCATCCAGCGTGAATTCCTTTGCGTGAATTTTGTGCATTGTTGAACATGAATTTGCAACCGTACCAACCTTGTAAGTGTCAAATTCCTTCCACCAATAAAGCGGCGCTGTAATGTCAACTGTGACATTAATCATTCGCAAGAACTTTCCGTGATCCGTTCCCGCTCCCGCAAGTGCTTTCATCAGCTTCATGTCATTTTCTCCGATTACGCAATCATAACGTTCAGCTTCAAGTTCACACTGATCATCCCAATAGATTATGACATTGAAATTGCTGTCCGATTTATCCCATGAATTTTTGGGATTTCGCATTCCCCGAATTGCAGCTTCAAATCCATAAACATCTGTTTCTTCAAGTTTTATCATTTTCAATATACCGTCCTAAAAATGTTCTGTGTTCCGTTACCGGTAAAAAACACATGTTCCGGCGCAAGCTCCCGCTCGACTGTAATTCCCTGTTTTTCATAGCTCCATCTTGTCAGGACATCCCGCGCAACATCTACAAGATTGTCCCAAACCGGAAAGCTGCTCGAATAACCGTGAAACTGATACGGTTGAGTGATTACACCCTGAATTGTGTCCGGAAAGCGGGGATCATCAACACGGTTCAGAATGCACCATACAACTTGCGCTTGTTCTTCCGCTGGACAGCCCCTGCATTCGCCGTAAAGCGTTTTTGCAATCATAATAACGTCTTCTTCCGTGAAAAGAAGTTCATGGTTTATGGCGCATTCTGTGTCGTTTTCAACTACTTCATATTGAACAAGTCCTTCCGTGTTTACTTCCGGTGGATTTGCCGTTGGAAGCGGGGAAATTATCCCCAAAGCGATTAATATTGATATTATGAATTCTTTCATCTTTTCACCACTTCAAGCAGCTCGACGCGCTCACAGCGAATCTTACCGTCCGACATATACGGAACACATACGCCGCAAAGCCATTCCCAGCGAATTAGGACTTTCCAAATGTCACCCTGATATTCTCTTTTGACCCATTCGAGCGGCGCAACGTTGATCCCGCATCCGCATTCATCTGTTCGGTTGAAATTAACATTTTCTTCGATGATTGAACCCGGTTCGATTTTCCACGCATCCGGTGCACGATAAGTCACATTAAACGTTTTATAGGCGATATATCCAGCTTCCGTTCTTTCAAAGTAAGATTCCAAAAAGTTAACAGTTGAAAGAATTCCGTCAGCCCCGCTCAGGTTAGCCCCGCTCAGGTTAGCCCCGCTCAGGTTAGCCCGGCTCAGGTCAGCCCAGCTCAGGTCAGCCCAGCTCAGGTTAGCCCAGCTCAGGTTAGCCCAGCTTCCTTTTGAATCACCATCCAGCCACAGCCGGTGTTTTTCCAAGATTTCTTTTAGTTTTTCGTTTGTCATTTTCTACTCCTTTTAAAAATCGTACACAAGCTTTTTCAAGCACTTCCTTTGGTGGTGGATCACCGTGAAATCTCACGGTTACATTTCCAATTTTATATTCAACAATTTTCACGCCACGTTCACCGCCCTTGTCATTTAAAATGGCATTTAGTCTGAAAAGAAATCAGTCCAAGGAATGTCAAGAACTTTTGCAATAAGTTTCGCAGTTTCGACAGACGGTCTTGAAATTCCGCATTCAATATTGCTGATTGTTTGCCGGATCACATTACATTCATTCGCAAGCTGTTCCTGTGTCAGTCCCGCTTCTTCACGGATTTTCTTTAGATCAACCACTTTTTCAACTCCCTTCATTCAAATTACAATGTCATTATAAATGGCGCAATTTATAATTGCAAGCCATTGTTAATGGCGTTAATTTGTATTAGAATAAAGCTCCCATGCCCGTTTCTGAACTATGTCCCAAATTTTGCAATTCGGAATTTTGGTGTTCAGGTACTTTTCAATTCTCTCCGGCTCTAAGTCATGCCGTGTAAGCCCACAATGTTTCATGCTTCCATCATTACACCAATCCCAAACGTCACTTTTACCGGAATAACGAATATCCACAATCCGCAAAGTTGAACCAACTATGTAGATGGTTACTTTTTGGTTTAAGCTGAAATCAAAGAACTCAATTTCATTGTTGAATGTTTCACCGCCGCCCCACTGCGTAACCCATCGGTCATTGAAGCCGCCTGAAACGCGCTCATGTCCTTTTCCAGCCGGTTTATTGCCGTGATACATTTCCGGTGTCAAACCTGTTCCATAAAGGAATTCTTCAATGTCAGTCATTTTTATTTCCCTTCTCTTTCACATAATCCATAATGGCAGCATATGCGGAAACAAGTTCTTCCCGGTTCTGACAATCAAGCAAGGCTTGTTCATCGTCACAAAATATGTATCTTTCCCCGAACAACTTGACTAATGAATAAATCTGATCCATAATTATTTTCCTTTCAAATATTCTTATACAGATTGTCTTTGCAATTCTGTAATTTGGCAATTAAGGTTTTTTTCGTCATATATGAACCTTTTGCATAATTGAGAATGCCGTTAATTTCTTCAAGTGTATCAATCAACATAGTGTGCAGTCCGTCCGCAATCTTCTCCCAATCTTCACCGTCCGGTTCTTTCGTAAGGTCTTCGATGATTGCATCAAACATCTTTTCAGCTTCATGACCTAACTTTTCATATACGATCCGTTTGAAGGTAACAAGCAGATCGTCAAGAACCACTTCGGTTGATCCGTCATTAAAATAAATCGTCTCTGCCATTTTCATCATTCCTTTCTCCGTAGCTGCAAAAATCATTGTCATCCGGTGTTTCTCCGTGTCCCCATCGGCATTCTTCATGCGGATAGCCACCGTTGTTGTCCTGCCAATACTTGCAGTCTTTGCACCGCACAACCGGCGCAACGTCGGCGGTAGGGAAACTGCTCACCATGCTTTTAATGCGCATTAAGCAATCGTTCCAACCTTCCGTATACCTCTTGTTGGCAACGCCCGCTTTCTTCTTCTGAAGAGCGGCTTGAAACGCTTCCCGTTCGATGTATTCAGCCATTTTCATCATTCCTTTCTTTGGTAGCTCTGCAAACCGCCACAAAAAACCATACTTCCAACAGTGCATAAAATAGCATTTTTCTTCCTTTCTCCCCGTATACCCGATAGGACAGGTTTTTTAATTTACATTTCTTCTTCCATTAGTTCATTGCAGTCACCGCAAATGATTTTCACTTCCTTTGTTGCCCGGACAATCGTTCCACAACAGGGACAAACATATTTGCGGCTGCTGGATTTTGACTTTGTTGTCTTTTCAGCTTTCTTCCCACTATCACGATAAAGAACGAATGCCGATTTTCCGTTAAAATTTTCAATTGCCTTTTTAGCTTCATCCGTTAAGTAAGTTTTCGCAAAACCGTATTTGGGAACTGCTTCAAGGATCAGTCCGTGTTCTTCAGCAGCTTTCTTGAATTTTGCATTGTGGTAAAACCCGCCTCGGCTGCAATCCTGAACACCGATTTCCAAATTGAACAAGTGAACCATTTCATGGAGCATCGTTCCGGCGATCTGATCAATCGGTCTTGTAAGATGTTCAGCACACATATTGATTTCGTAATACTCACTTTTGCCGTCCTTCCAAGCTTTCCACGATGTACACCAACCGTAAGCGCCTTTTGTGGAATCCGGGGAAACCGTGATCACCGGTTTTGAAAGTTTATTTTCAAAATACTTTTCATTGAAAAGCTCAAACAAATTTTCAAGTTCGTTTATGATGTTCTGTAAGCTGCTGTCTTTCATTTCTTCTCCTTTCTACCCGGTTTAGCCGCCGGGTTCGGCTTTTTGCTTATCTATTAAAATTGACTTTCGCAAACCTGTCGATTTCTTTCTGATCTTCCTCAAACCTTTTCGGAAACCACTCGTTAATCATCCATTCGCAGTATTCTTCATACGGCTTATCTTTCCAATAGCCGCCGTATATTTGGTCGTACTGATAAGCACCGTCGTTTTCAGCGGTCATTTTTCCACTCTTGTAAGCTTCAAGCTGCTTACTGTGCTTCTCGATTGACTTGAGCGTTTTTTTCATCAGCTTCACGCCATATGCAGTGAGCTTTCCGCTGTTGTACAGCTTTGCGAAGCAATCCTGTCCATAATTAATACGAACCCCATCATCGTAATCAACATAGACAATGTTTTGAATGTACTGCCCACACTTATCGCAAAGGCAGCCCTCATTTCTGCCTACATGAGCAAAGTTAATGTGCTTGATGTGTGCCATTGTTTTTTTCTCCTTTTCTGCCCTCGTGACCTCCGGGGCGGGCTTTATTCACTTCTGCCTAACCCAATAACGGAAAGTGTACGTAGTAAAACTCGTGGGAGCTGTGCCATATCGAAGTCCTCGAACATTGCCGAGAGTTTCTTTTTCGGTGTAGGTCTTTGCATAGCCAGCCTTAACGACTTTCCACATCTCACTTGCAACGATCTTATTAACGTTCTTGCCCTGCAACTCAACGGGAATGAAGCTGTAATACTCTGCCTCGTCAAGCAGTTTGAACAAGTCCGTTGTCGTGTAAGCCTTGCCAAGTTCCATTCTCCTGTAAATCTCACGAGCCAGTGTCTTTTCCATTTTGTTTTCCTTTCCGGCTTTCGCCTGTCCGTTTCTTGACTGTGATCATATTATAGTCGAATATTCGGAAATATTCAATTGACATTATCAACAAACATAGTCGAATATTCGGTTATGTTTTTATGCAATATGTAGTCTTGAATTCGGAAAGGTTATAATCTATAATAAATGCCGAAAGGGAGTGATCAAATGCCATTGAAATTCAAAATTGACATTCTTCAAGCGTTAAAAGAGAAAGGATATTCAACATATCGACTTCAGCAAGACAAGCTTCTTGCAAATTCCACAATTCAGAAATTAAGAGACGGTGGACAACTGTCATGGTCAAACCTTGAAACAATCTGTAAACTGCTTGAATGTCAGCCCGGAGACATAATTGAATATGTTGAAGATTGATTTACAGCGTCCCGCACAAAAACGGGACGCAATTTTTATAAGCTTTGTCAATATGAAAATTAGTAAAGACGGAATAAAATATAATTAATTTGGTATAAAGGAATGATTTTTATGGGATTTCGATTTAGAAAGAGTGTTAAAATTGCACCCGGTGTCCGATTAAATTTCGGTAAGAAATCAACCAGCGTTACATTAGGTGGAAAAGGCGCAAGATACACAGTTAGTTCAACCGGAAGAAGAACAAAAAGTGTTAGCATTCCGGGAACAGGTGTTTCATACGTTACCAGCACAACCGCGAAAAAAAGTAAAAGTTCTAAATCAACAGTAAAAACACATGATTCAAAACCAGTTCAGACATATAGCCCAAAAGCTTATAAAACATTCAGTACAATATTTACAATCATAGCAATCATAACTTTCATAATTGGTATACCAACGATTATGTTTGGTGGATGGATCTTTTTAATCATTGGTGGAATCTGTTTATACTTTGCACATAGTTACTCAAAAATGAATAAACAAGCCGTAACCGGTAATAATCAAATTGATCAAAGTTCTTGTCCCGATGGTAACGGGGAAAATTATTAACCGTCAATAATCCACATTTTGAAAAACAAGTCCACTTATAAACCGGTTGTGGTTCACAAGTGGTTGAAGAATAAGGGAGTACAATTTTGATAGATAATGCCGACGTGATATTTGAAAAAGTCATTGTTTTGAAAGAACAATCAGGAATGACTTTCGACGAAATATCAATTAAAAGCAAAGTTCCATTGACTTCGGTGAAACGATACTTCAACGGCGAAACAAAGTCCCCCGGCTTCTTGCAGTTATCTTCGATTATCGTTGCACTTGACGGTTCAGTTGATGAAGTGTTAGGGCTTGTTCCGCAAGCACAAAAACCAACCAATAATGAATTTACACGGCAACTTCAATCAGATTTATGGTATGAACGCAAACAGAAGCGCCATTGGATATTTGTATTTATATTTTTAGTTGCGTTCAATCTTGGGCTTTTTCTGTTTGACATTCTCAATCCCGATATGGGCTATATAAGATACGTTGAACAATTATCAATTATAGAGCAAGAAGCATTTGTGATGATGTTTTCGATGTTTTTGAGATAAAAAATACCCGCTGCACAATAAATGCAGCGGGTAAGTTTATATTGACAACGCCATTTGTAATGGCGTATAATTCAAGCATAAAGGGGATGATATTTTGAATATGTTTTCTGTCCGGCTGAAAGCAATGCGAAAAGAGCGCAAAGAAACACAAGAAGACATTGCAAGGCTTCTGAAAGTCCAGCGAACGACCGTTGGTGAATATGAACGCGGCAACATTCGCCCACCAATGGACAAAATGAAAGTTCTTGCGGATCACTTTGAAGTGTCCGTTGATTATCTCATGGGGAATACCAACTTCCAAACAGCAGAAGAACGAAACGAAGAATCCCCTAACGATGTTTCAAAGGCAATGAAAAAGATTCTTGAGGATTTACAGAAAAATCAACGCGCTATGATGTTTGATGGGGAAGTGCTGGATGATGAATCAAGGGAACTTTTAATTTCCAGTCTCGAACAAAGTTTAAGAATGGGTAAAATCATGCAGAAAAGGAACGATGCAAAATGAAAGCTTCTACAGTGATTCCAGAATACAACCCTTATGAAGTGGCAAAAGCCAATAAGACCGTTGTAATTTTAGAACCACTCGGAAACATTCTCGGATATTATAATAAGGCTTGTGGGCAAAAATTCATTCACATTGATGATAAATTGTCGATAGATCAACGACTGCTTATTGTTTCTCACTTATTATATCCGGCATTAATGGATCAAGATGAAATGTATATTTTGAAGCAATAGCTTGTTTTTGTTCACTGTCAAAATTTAACTCGAACTCATCTTGAACAGCGGAAAGCATTGATAAATCAAGAAAAATTCGTCCTGTTCAAGTTGTTCACGAACAAAACGCTTTTTTATAAAAATTTTATCTGTATATCTATATAGGTAGATAAATAATAAAATATATATAATATAGTAATTTATCTTGCACATCTTGAACAGAAGCCGAAAAACCCAGTGTTTTCAATGCTTTGAGCTGTTCTATAACAAAATTTTCAAGTTGAACACATCTTGAACAACTTGAACAAAAGAAGGTGTAAAAATGGACAAATACGCAATTTATCTTAGAAAATCACGAAAAGATTTAGACCTTGAAGCAATGGGCGAAGGTGAAACGCTTGCAAGACACAAAACCGCATTGCTGGAACTTGCCGAAAAGCAAGGCTTGTATATTGAAAAAATATATGAAGAAATGGTTTCCGGTGAATCCATTGCAGCACGTCCCCAAATGCAGCAGCTTCTCGAAGATGTTTGGAACGATGAATTCAAAGGCGTTCTTGTAATGGAAATTGAACGTCTTGCCCGTGGTAATACAAAAGATCAAGGTGAAGTGTCTGAAGCTTTTGCAGCATCCAAAACGCTGATTGTTACTCCGTCCAAAACATATGACCCGACAAATGAATTTGACGAAGAGTATTTTGAATTCGGTTTGTTCATGTCGCGCCGGGAATACAAGACTATTCGCCGCCGTATGGAACGCGGCTTGTTGGCTGCTATCAAAGAAGGAAACTATGTTGGATCGCTGCCGCCATATGGATATGACATTGTAAGAATTAATAAAAAAGAACGTACCTTGAAATTGAATGAACAATCAAAATACGTTGAAATGATGTATAACTGGTTTGTAAATGATCGTATGAGCGCCGGACGGATTGCAAAACAACTAACTTCAATGGGTATACCAACACAGACCGGAAAGCCCGAATGGAACAGAGCAACAGTAAAAGACATTCTGCAAAACAATCTATACACCGGAATGATCCGCTGGAACAGACGCAAAACATCTAAAGAATATGACGAAGGAAAAGTTACACGAAAAAAGCGGCGCTTAACTCCGAATGATTACTTGGTTGTACCCGGCAAACACCCTGCAATTGTCGATCAGGATTTATTTGATAAAGCGCAAACTTTGTGGAGCGGAAATGTTCCGGTAAAAGCAAATACTACGGTTATTAATCCTTTTGCGCGATTGATGTTTTGCAAACATTGCGGAAAAGCAATCAGTTATGTAAGTTACGCACACAAAAAAGGAAAAGTTCGTGCAAGAATGGTTCACCGTGAATCTGAATTATGCAAAGTTAAATCCGCTTTCTATGATGATGTATTGGAAGCTGTCATTCAATCATTGAAAATGCGCATTGCTGATTTTGAATTTCAAATGACCAATGATGAAATTAAACGGCAAGCAGAACAGCAAGTACAGATAATTGAATCACTGGAAAAAGAACTTTCCATACAGGAAGCCAAGCGCACACAACTTTTTGAATATCTTGAATCCGGAATTTACACTAAAGAAGAATTCATGGAACGAAAAAATGTTATCACTGAACGGATTGAAAAGTTGAAAGTTAATATTCAATCTGAACGCAAGAAATCATCCGTCAATGTTGACTATGAAGAACTTATTTATAAATTTAGTGAAGTCGTTACCGCGTTAAGTGATCCTAATATTCCCGGTAAACAGAAAAACGATCTTCTAAAAGAAATCATAAGCAGAATTGAATATGATTGTGAAGATTTGGGGAAAGGCAAAGGCGGCAATGTGATATTAGATATTCATTTTAAAAATCAATATTAAGTTCAATAGGGCAATGATCAGAACCCATGATTTCATCATGAATGATTGAATCCTTGATGTTCTCTTTTGCAAAGTCTGAAACTAAGAAATAATCAATGCGCCAACCGACATTCTTTTGTCTTGCGTTTGCTCGATATGACCACCATGTGTAAGCGTCTCTTTTATCGGGATATAAATAGCGGAATGAATCTGTAAATCCGGCTTGTAAAAGCTCTTGAAATTTTCCTCGTTCTTCAAAACTGAATCCGGGATTTCCGACATTGCTTTTCGGATTTTTCAAATCAATTTCACTTGCGGCAACGTTTAAGTCCCCGCAAATTATTATTGGTTTTGATTTGTATCTTGGTGGTGATTCTTTCATATCTCCGCAGACTATGACCGGCTTCTGCTTATCGAGCCGCACAAGATACTCGCGGAAGTCGTCCTCCCAGCTCATGCGGTAGTCAAGGCGCCTGAGGGAGTCCTGCGAGTTCGGCGTATACACGCACACGAGGAAAAACTCCTCGTATTCGAGCGTCACGGCTCTGCCCTCGCTCTCGTGGCCGGGGATGTTGTGCCTTACGCTCAAAGGCGTATGCTTTGTGAATATCGCCGTGCCCGAGTAGCCCTTTTTCTCGGCATAGCTCCAGTAGCTTTCGTAGCCGGGCAGGTCGAGCTCTATCTGACCCTCCTGCAATTTTGTCTCCTGAAGGCAGAAGAAATCCGCGTCCAGCGACAGGAATATGTCCTCGAAGCCCTTTTTCACGACGGCGCGCAGGCCGTTTACGTTCCAGCTTATAAATCTCACGGTTTTATCCCCCTTGCATCGGAAAGCGCGGCGTTTCTGAGTCTCGGCACCTCGCCGGACGCGCCGGTTTTTGTCTGCGCCGTTTTTACGGCAACAAGGCGGTTTATCTTTACGCCCATTTCGCGGAATCTGCACTCATAGTCGGTCATGACGCCGCCCTCGCCGCCGGCGTGCAGATCGTTTGTAACGTTTCGCACATCCCAGCCCTCGGCCCTTATCTGCTCAAGCGACCATGTAAACAGCGGCAGATTGTCCGTCTTGAAGCAGATCTCTCCGCCGAGCGGCAGGATATCCGCGTATATCCTCAGAAAATTCGGCGACGTGAGCCGGTGCTTTGCGTCGCGGCTCTTCGGCCACGGGTCGCAGAAATTGACGAAAATCCGCCCGACCTCGCCGGGTGCAAACACCTCGCGCAGCCGCAGCGCATCCATGGACATAAAGCGCACATTTTTCGTTTTCGCCTCGCAGGCGCGCTCCATGGCTATGACCATCGCGTCCTCGACCTTTTCCAGTGCAAGAAGCTCGGCTCCGGGGTTTTCCTGCGCCGTGCCGACGGTAAATCGCCCCTTGCCGCAGCCTATCTCGAGCCAGAGCTCCATGCCGGGGAAGCTCTCCCTCCACTGTCCGCGCAGTTTTTCCGGCTGCATTATCTGAACCGCTGCACACTTTTCCATGCGCGGCTGTAAATTCGGTTTTTTTCTCATTCGCATTGTCTGTCACTCTCCATGACCTTTAAAATAACATATATCCGTCTAAACATCAATCAAAAAAGACTCACGTTTTCGGCAAAAATTCGGTCATTTAGCGTCACATAACTACTTGAAATGGTCAAAAACTTGTGATATAATTCATTAATCAAATTATTAACATCCTCTGTTTACCTAAGGAGAACCCAATATATGAAACGAGTAAAAGTATCAAATAACGTTATCCGCCGTCTTCCGCGCTATCTCAGAAAGCTCGATGAGCTCACGGAAGCGGGCGTAAGCCGCATATCCTCCGGCGAGCTGGGCCGCCAGCTCGGCCTCACCCCCTCGCAGATCCGTCAGGACTTCAGCTGCTTCGGCGAATTCGGCCAGCAGGGCTACGGCTACAAGGTCACCGCACTGCGCGCGGAGATCGCATCCATCCTCGGCATGGACAGGGGCTACAGCGCCGTCCTCATCGGCGTCGGCAACCTCGGTCAGGCACTTCTGTGCAACTTTTCGTTCAAGACCTGGGGCTTTGATCTGAAAGCCGCCTTCGACGTCAAGCCGCAGCTTATCGGCACCGATTATGCGGGTGTCAAGATCCACGATATGGCCACCCTTCCCGATTACCTTGCCGAGAACAAGGTTGACGCCGCCGTTCTGTGTGTCCCCAAGGCTCACGCGATCGCAACGACCGAGCTTCTGACCGCGCACGGTGTGAATGCCATCTGGAACTTCACGAACATCGAGCTCACCTCTCCCGAGAGCAGCACCATCGTCGAGAACATACATTTCTCCGACTCGCTGCTGTCCCTGAGCTACTATATCTCCGAGGATAACGACGAGAAGGCCGCAAAAGCCGCAAGACTGAACAAGTAATTCAAGCTATTTTAAAGAGGTGGGCAGATGCCCACCTCTTTTATTACGGAGGATGCATTATGTCAGACACGATAGCCGCCGTATCCACCGGCACTCAGGTCTGCGCGATAGGCATCGTGCGCCTGTCCGGCAGCACCGCGATAGATATTGCCGATAAACTCTTTGCGCCCGTGTCAGGTGAGAAAATGTCCGGCTGTGCCGACCGCAGGCTCTGCTACGGCAGACTTCACGATGCCGAGGGCAGGCTTCTGGATATCTGCCTGTGCACCGTGAGCCGTGAGCCGAACAGCTACACCGGCGAGGATACCGCGGAGTTTCAGTGCCACGGCTCACCGGTCGTACTGCGTGCGGTGCTCGAGGCGGCGTTTGCCCTCGGAGCGAGACAGGCGCTGCCCGGCGAGTTCACGAAAAGAGCGTTTTTAAACGGCCGCATGGATCTTTCCGGTGCCGAGGCCGTCGCGGATATCATAGACGCGGAGACCGCCGAGGCAGCGCGCAACGCTGCCGGTCAGCTCGGCGGGGCGATCTCGCGGCGCATAGACGAGATCTACGGTATTCTGACCGACATAAGCTCGCACTATCACGCGGTGCTCGACTATCCCGACGAGGACATCGAGGACTTCACCCTCTCGCGCTACAGGGACGACATCGACCGCTGCACCGAAACGCTCGAGCGGCTGCGCGCGAGCTACGACAGCGGCAGGCTCATGCGCGCCGGAGTGCCCGCGGCGATAGTCGGCCGCCCCAACGCCGGAAAAAGCTCGCTTCTGAACGCCGTTCTGGGCTATGACCGCGCAATCGTTACCGATATCCCCGGCACAACGCGCGACACGATCGAGGAAAAACTGCGGCTCGGCGGGGTGCTCCTGCGCCTGACCGACACCGCCGGAATACGCGAAACGAGCGACGAGATCGAGCGTCTGGGCGTTACACGCTCGCGCCGTGCAATGCAGGAGGCGGAGCTCGTCCTTGCCGTCATCGACGGCAGCCGTGAGCTCACCGGCGAGGATATCGAGCTCATAAAATGCGCCGAGCGTGCGCCGCACGGCATCGTCGTGCTGTCAAAGCACGACCTCGGCTCCGCCGCCGTGCTGCCTGAAACGCCGCTGCCCGTCGTCGAGATAAGCTCCGTTACCGGCGAGGGACTGGCTGCGCTCGAGGACGCGGTACGCAGGCTCTTCCCCCTGCCCTGTGCGCCGGCCGGCGAGATACTCACAAACGCCCGGCAGTTTGATGCGGTCTCCCGTGCGCTGGAGTCGATGAAGGCTGCTGCGGAGGCTCTCGGGCTCGGCTGCACGCCGGATATCGTCCTCACCGAAACGGAAACTGCCATGTCCGCCCTCGGGGAGCTCACGGGGCGCACCGTGCGCGAGGAAGTCACGAACCGCATATTCGAGCGCTTCTGCGTCGGAAAATGAAAAAACCGCAGTCTCGCAAAGGCCGGTCGAGATAAGAAAACACACGGTTTTGGGCAGCTCTTTTCCGCACATACGGCATAAAAAATCTCGGTAATACACAGAGTATTGCCGAGATCTTGTTATTTTGTCTGAACGAAAAATCCCTCGCCCAAAACTGCCGGCACCCGAAAGCGTTCAGCGGGGTGCGAGGTCAGGCCGCAGCGACGGCATTCGGGCCCGCCATGCCCTTTCAGACGTATGTTTTCTCGTCTCAGCCGGCCTATATCTTTTATCGTCACTTATCGAGCGCAATGCTCATGAGCGCCTGCTTTATGCGGAATATCTGCGTTGCCTGGGCGACGTTGAAATCGTCAAGCTGCTTATTGAGCTTATCTATCGCGGCAAGCTGGTTCTGCGTAAGGCCGAGCGACGCGCCGCCCTCCTCAGCCTCGCGGCTGACAACGATACCGTCGGCGTCGAGCTTTGCCTTTTTTATTATCTCTCCGGCCTCGGCTTCGGCCTGCTTTATCATCTCGTCGGCTTTCTCCTGAGCGCCCATGATGAGCTCCGCGACTCTGTCCTTGGAAAGTGCGATGCCGTCTATCTGCCGTCTGAGCTCGTTATTTTCCTCGATGAGCTCGGCAAACGCCGCCTTTATCTCCTGCATCCTTGCATCGACCTTGTTGGCGTTATAATATTTCTGCTTTGCGATATCAAATCTAATACCGTCAAAAAACTCCATTGTTACTGCCATGGTTCTTCCTCCGTTCTATACGATAAATATAGCGCAACCGCGCAAAAATTTCAACGAGCTTTTTGTTACATCGCCGGTAAAAATTTCTCATATCTTTCTCATAAGTATTGACAAATTGCGAATTTGTTAATAGTA
This sequence comes from bacterium, assembly GCA_963657065.1. Lineage (GTDB taxonomy): Bacteria > Bacillota > Clostridia > Oscillospirales > Acutalibacteraceae > RUG806. The sequence continues at coordinate 2,714 of CAVKLD010000034.1, read as the reverse complement.
TGTTAACAACACTGTGTTTTAAGACACAGATCCCTATCAAATGTACAGAAGAGGAGAGACATGAAGAAATCAGCACTTACCACCACGATCAGCATCCTGCTCATTGTCTCCTGCCTGTTCGCGCTGGCCGCCGCCGGGTTCGGTGTCAGGGACGGTCTTGCGATCAAGCAGTACAAGGAGGACGATGCCAAGGCCGCCGACGTTGTAGGCGAGCTCGAAAAAGCTATCGAGGCGCTCAAGGCAAATGAGGCCGCATACAGCGAGGGTGTCGGCACCTATGCCAAGGGTCTTAGCGACTATGCCGCAGGGCAGCAGGCATACAATGAGGGCAAGGCCGCACTCGCACAGGGCTATAAGGACTACAACGAGGGCAAGGCCACGCTCGAGCAGGGCTATAAGGACTATGCCGCAGGTAAAAAGGCTCTTGAGGAGGGGCGTCAGAAGATAGCCGAGGGTCAGAAGCTGATCGACGAAAACACCGAGGCATACAACGAGGGCAAGGAGCTGCTGTCGAAGATCGAGCCGCTCATGCCGCTGCTGAATACATACGTCAAGTTCCGCGACGGCAGCGTCGCAAAGCTGCCCGGCTTTGACAGTGCGCAGGCGTGGTTTGCTGGAAAAGTCGCGCCGCTTGCATCGCGCATGGGACTTTCGATCCCCGCCGACGTGACCGACTTCCCCGCGTATATCCAGACCATGGTCGCCGAGGGTCAGGCTATGCTCAAGCAGTACGAGGACGGCCTTGCGGAGCTTGAAGCCGGTAAAGCGGAGCTTGCAGCCGGTGAGCAGCAGCTGGCCGAGGCCGAGAAGCAGCTTGCTCAGGGCGAAAAGGATCTCGCAGCGGGCAAAAAGGCGCTTGCCGACGGCGAGAGCGAGCTTGCAGCCGGTGCAAAGGAGCTTGCCGACGGCGCGGCGCAGCTTGAGACCGGACTGAACGACCTCGAAGCCTTTGAAAGCGGCATGGCGCTCGTCGATGAGTACACCATGACCTGCTATAAAAACGAACCGATCTACCGTCATAACGGAGACATGGCCGTCCCCGGCCCCGAGCAGCGCCTCGGCGAGGACTTCGACTGGAAAAAATACGACGAGAACGGAGAGCTCGTTACCCTGCGGAACGGTGAGCCGTATCTCGACCTCGACCAGTGCCTCGTGGTCTGCAATAGCTTCCGCGAATCCGTCGCGCACCACGTCGCCGACGTTACGCATGAACTTTACATGCGTCTGGGTCTGTACGTCGTGCTTGCCGTCGCCGCGATACTCGGCATCATCGGCGGAGTGCTCTGCCTTGCCGGTAAGCGCGGAGTCTTTGTGCTCGGCATCATCACCGCCGTTCTTTCCGCCGGCTGCAATATCTTCGGCCTGCTCACGCGCTACCACGGCTACACCTATCCGCTCAAGGACGGCACCTACTCCGGCACCCTGCAGCTCATTGCGATAATCGTCTTTGCGCTCACCGCTCTGGTGTTCCTCATTGTCACCGCCGCGGCTCGGAACAAGGCTGCTGTCGGGAGCTGACAATTTAACAATTTCGGGCGCTGCAAGGCTTTGCAGCGCTTGTTTTTATATTATCAATGGTTGCATAAAAATAAATATGCTATATACTAACATGTAGAATTAACATACGCTTAACGTATGCATCCGGAGGCAGTTATGACCGACAGAAAGCTTAATCTGACCATGCTGTGCGATTACTACGAGCTCACGATGGGAAACGGCTACTTCGACCACGGTATGGGAGACAAGATCACCTATTTCGATGTTTTTTACCGCCAGAATCCCGACAACGGCGGCTTTGCGATCGCAGCGGGGCTTGAGCAGGTGGTCGAATATATTCAGCAGCTGCATTTTGACGACGAGGACATCGGGTATCTGCGCGGCAGGAAGATGTTCTCCGAGGAATTTCTCGAATATCTGCGCAATTTCAAGTTTGAGGGCGATATATGGGCGGTGCCGGAGGGTACGCCGGTGTTCCCGCGCGAGCCGCTGATGACAGTGCGCGCCCCGGCAATACAGGCACAGCTTATTGAGACCTATGTCCTGCTTGCGATAAATCACCAGAGCCTCATCGCCACCAAGGCAAACCGCATCTGCCGCGCTGCGGAGGGCAGGGTCGTGCTCGAGTTCGGCTCGCGCCGTGCGCAGGGCATAGACGGAGCCGTCACCGGCGCGAGAGCTGCATATATCGGCGGCTGCGCGGGCACTGCCTGTGCCCTTTCCGACACGCGCTACGGCGTTCCCGCCGGCGGCACGATGGCGCACTCCTGGGTGCAGATGTTCGACTCCGAGTACGCGGCCTTCAAGGCCTACTGCGAGACCTATCCGACAAACGCGATACTGCTCGTTGACACCTACAACTCGCTCAAAAGCGGCGTTCCCAACGCCATCCGCGCCTTCAACGAGGTCTTAAAGCCCCTCGGCATAACCAAATGCGGCATCCGCTTCGATTCGGGCGATATGGCATATCTCACGCGCAAGGCACGCGCGATGCTCGACGAGGCCGGCTGGCCGGAGTGTAAGATCACCGTTTCAAACTCCCTCGATGAGCGCCTTATAACCGAGCTGCTGCTCCAGGGCGCGAGGATCGACTCCTTCGGCGTGGGCGAGCGCCTTATAACCGCAAAGTCCGACCCCGTATTCGGCGGAGTGTACAAGCTGTGCGCCGTTGAGGACGATAACGGCGGGATCATACCCAAGATAAAGATCAGCGAAAA
>CAVKLD010000033.1:0-20661 GCA_963657065.1 bacterium | reverse complement strand
TTTGCCTTGCCTGAACAAAAATCAGCTCAGGCAAAACTGCTTTGCACCCGACAGCAGTTAATTTTCGAGTAATTTTCGTTTTTTGAGGTGCTTCTCTTGCTGACGGGGGTCAAGACGAAAAGGGCGAAAAGTGCCGAAAAGGGACGCTGACGGGTGGCATGGGTTCGACTCCCGTCAGCTTAAATTTAATACTTCTTGCGGACAGTATACGCAGTATGAAGAATTTCGTGAGCAAGATGAGAATTCGGCTCGCCGAAGAATTCATCGTAAATCCTCTTTACATCGGGATTCTCGTGAGATTTTCTTACGGGCAGCGACTTATCGTCTTCATAAAGTCCCGCAGCTCTTACTGCGCGGACATCGGTAAAGTTACGGACGGACGCCGGCTGAATGGGCTGACCGCCGCCGTTTACACAGCCGCCGGGGCATGCCATAATTTCGATGAAATCATACTGTTTCTCGCCGCTCTTTACAAGTTCAAGCAGTTTCTTGGCATTTGCCGTGCCCGATGCAACGGCAACTCTTATCGTGTTGCCCGCGATGGTGTAGGATGCCTCTTTGATACCCTCGACGCCTCTGACATCGTTAAAGTCAAGCTCTTTAAGCTCTTCTTTCGTAAGAACTTCGTATGCGGTTCTCAGAGCGGCCTCCATAACGCCGCCCGTTGCGCCGAATATAGTACCCGCGCCCGAGCCGAGTCCGAACGGAGCGTCGAAAGTATCATCGGGAAGCTCGTTGAACATGATGCCGTTCTTTCTTATCATACGGGCAAGCTCTCTTACCGTGATAACGGCGTCGATATCCGCAAGACCGGGAACAGCGGTATGGCCGAAGCGTTCCGCTTCAAACTTCTTGGCGGTGCAAGGCATTGCCGAAACGACGAAAATGTCTTTCGGGTCAATGTTCATAACCTTTGCATAATAAGTTTTTGCGACCGAACCGAACATTCCCTGCGGAGATTTGCAGGTTGAAAGATTGGTGATAAACTCGGGATAATATGTTTCGCAGAACTTAATCCATCCGGGGGAACATGACGTAATAAGCGGGAGATTCTTCTTTTCGGTGTATCTGCCGATAAATTCCGTCGCTTCCTCCATTATAGTAAGGTCGGCTGAGAAATTGGTGTCGAAAACCTTATCGAATCCGAGCGCTCTCAACGCAGCAATCATCTTGCCCGTGACAACGCTGCCCATCGGATAGCCGAATTCCTCTCCGAGTCCGACTCTTACGGCGGGAGCTGTCTGAACGATAACGTGCTTGTCGGGATCGTTTATAGCGTCCATGACTTTCTGCGTATCATCTCTCTCCGCAAGCGCACCGGTGGGGCAAACCGTGATGCACTGTCCGCACGAAATGCAGCCGACATCGCCGAGGGGAAGTTCAAACGCGCAGCCGATGTGCGTGTCAAAACCTCTTGCATTCGCGCCGATAACGCCGACAGCCTGATTCTTGTCGCACACTGCGACGCAGCGGCGGCAGAGAATGCACTTCTCGTTATCTCTGTACATATGAGATGCCGAAGCATCGATATCGTAATGTGTTTTTATGCCTTCGAAAGCGTTCTCATTATCAATGCCGTAGTCGTGGCAGAGCTTCTGCAATTCGCACGAACCCGAGCGGACACAGGAAAGACACTCTCTCCTGTGGTTTGAAAGCAGGAGCTTAAGAGTGGTTCTTCTCGACTCTATGACCTTGGGAGTATTGGTGAACACTTCCATACCCTCGTTGACGGGAAATACGCATGCCGCGACAAGGCTTCTCGCACCCTTAACCTCAACGACGCAGATACGGCACGCGCCTATTTCGTTTATCTCCTTGAGATAGCAGAGAGTGGGAATTTGGATTCCCGCAATGCGCGCGGCTTCAAGAATAGTGCTGCCTGCGGGCACCGCGACATCTCTGCCGTTTATTTTAATGTTAACATCAGCCATTTTATAAGCTCCTCCTTATTTCTTCGAAATCGCCTTGAACTTACATCCGCCCATGCATGCGCCGCACTTTATGCACTTTTCGGTGTCGATGTGAAGCGAGGGCAGCTTGTGTCCGGGAGCGACATATGTAGTCTTAAAGATGGCATCTGCGGGGCAGTTTCTTGCGCACATGCCGCAGCCGATGCACTTATCCTGATCAATAGTGAACGAAAGGAGCTTTTTGCAAACGCCCGCCGGACACTTCTTGTCCTTAACGTGGGCGACATATTCATCCTTGAAGAATCTGTACGTGGAGAGAACGGGGTTTGGAGCAGTCTGACCCAAGCCGCAAAGTGAATTTTCCTTAATGTACTTGCAAAGGCTTTCCATTTCGTCAAGGTCCGCAAGAGTTCCCTTGCCCGAAGTAATCTTTTCAAGTATTTCATAAAGGCGCTTCGTACCGATTCGGCAAGGTGTGCACTTGCCGCAGGACTCGTCAACCGTAAATTCAAGGAAGAACTTTGCGATATCGACCATGCACGTGTCTTCGTCCATGACGATAAGACCGCCCGAACCCATCATTGCGCCCTGTGCGATAAGGTTATCGTAGTCAATCTCTATATCAAGAAGCGACGCGGGAATGCAGCCGCCGGAAGGACCGCCCGACTGCGCGGCTTTGAATTTCTTGCCGTTCGGTATTCCGCCGCCGATATCCTCGACTATTTCGCGGAGCGTCGTGCCCATCGGAATTTCGACAAGTCCCGTGTGACGGATTTTGCCGCCGAGTGCGAACACTTTTGTTCCCTTTGATTTTTCCGTGCCCATCGTATTGAAGAACGATGCGCCGTGAAGAATTATCTGCGGAACATTTGCGAACGTTTCAACGTTGTTCTCGGTGGTAGGCTTACCGAAAAGTCCTTTTACCGCAGGATACGGCGGACGGGGACGCGGCTCGCCTCTGTTGCCCTCAATAGATGTCATGAGAGCCGTTTCCTCACCGCAGACAAACGCGCCCGCGCCAAGACGGATAAACAGGTCAAAATCAAATCCCGAGCCGAAAATATCCTTGCCGAGAAGTCCGTATGCACGCGCATCGTCGATCGCCTTCTGAAGACGAGCAACGGCAATGGGATATTCGGCACGAACGTACACATAACCCTCGCTCGCACCCGTAGCATAGCCGCAGATAGCCATTGCTTCAACAATCGCGTGCGGGTCGCCCTCAAGAACCGAACGATCCATGAATGCGCCGGGGTCGCCTTCGTCGGCGTTGCATACGACGTATTTCTGATCCGCCTGATTTTTTGCCGTGAAGCTCCATTTAAGTCCGGTGGGGAAACCGCCGCCGCCTCTGCCGCGAAGTCCGGAATCCTTGACGACCTGAATGACTTGTTCAGGGGTCATCTCGGTAAGCGCCTTGCCGAGTGCCGCGTAACCGTCCATCGCAATATATTCTTCGATATTTTCCGGGTTGATAACGCCGCAGTTTCTCAGCGCGACACGCTTTTGCTTTGCGTAGAAAGTCGTATCGTTAAGCGACACGTTGCCGTGTTTTATTTCAACGCCCTCGGCAACATCCTTGTATGCAAGACGCTCGACGACTCTTCCCTTTATAAGATGCTCCTCAACGATATCCTTAACATCCTCTTCCTGAACTCTCGAATAGAAAGTTCCGTCGGGATAAACAATGACAACGGGACCGAGGGCGCAAAGTCCGAAACAACCCGTTCTTACGATTTTTACCTCGTCCTGAAGACCGTTTTTCTCAACCTGTGCATTGAACTCGGTTATGAGCTTTTTACTTCCCGAAGAAGTACAGCCGGTGCCGCCGCAGATAAGTACCTGTGCACGAACCATATTTCTACCTCCAAAATTTTATATGTTTTTGATTACGTAGTCCTCAACGACCTGTCCGCCCTTGAGATGCTTTTCCACGACTTCCTTTGCCTTATCGGGAGTCATTTTAACGTATGTTATCTTGTCTTTGCCCGACTCGTAAATCTCTACTACGGGTTCGAACTGACAAATGCCGATGCAGCCGGTCTGCGTGACAATGACCTTGTCGGAAAGTCCCGCGTTCGCGACCTCCTCAACAAATGTGTTAAGGACCGGTCTTGCGCCTGCGGCGATGCCGCAAGTTGCCATGCCCACAACGACTCTTGTGTCGCTGCTGCCCTCGCGAAGCACTACTTTGTTCTGCATTTTTTCTCTGATAGCTGCAAGTTCTGCCAATGACTTCATGTCTTTTATTCCTTTCGCTTATTGTATTTGATTTTCAGTCGCGAGCCGTCTGCACATACTGTTCTCTCAGACTTTCGTCTATCCAGACAAGTACATCGGGCGTCGAAAGCGGCACATCGCCGAGAACGGCTTTCAGTTCGTCGGTGTCCAGAAAAATCTCCCCGTGCGGCGTCCTATGCAAAAATATCCATCTTATATCGGGTGACCCCTGTATCAGCGTCACAACCGTGGAAACAATATCGCCGAGAGGTGTAAAATCGAGATGATTTTTGTAAAACAACGCCGTCGTTACCGTGCCGTGCGTATCGGGAAATTCGCTTTCATGTTTTGATGTTACCGTAAGAAAACCGCCTGTCTGCTCCGCTTCCATCTTAAAAAACGGAATGCCGAGTCCGACTTTGCGTGTGGTTCGGGTTGTGGTAAAAGGATCCGTTACAGTTTCGAGCAGTTCCTTTTTCATGCCGCAGCCATTGTCCTCTGTTTTTATTTCAAGCGTTTCATCCGTTTCGGTAAGCGTGATGCTTACGGTATCGGCACGCGCCTTAACGGAATTCATCGCTATATCGAGAATGTTAAGTGATAATTCTTTCATATTTTCGCTCCGAGCAAACGGAATATCTGTCTGCGCACCCTGTCGGACGAATACGGCTCGTCGTCTATCTCAAGAAACGCACTCTTGTCGCGTATATCCCAAAGATAGTGCGCATCGCTCGACACCAGAAGACGTTTGTCGGCAAGCGCAGGGTACTTTTCCGAATATTCATTCACTTTTGAACAGTCGTAAAACTCCGCATTGCAAAAATCACTGTCTTCCGGGAATGTGCCGAGTGTAGCTATTATGCCGTTCGCCTCTCTGTCGACATGGGCGGGATAACATATTCCGCCGAACGACGAAACAATATTCGGCGCATCATCAATCGTAATTTCCGACGCGGCGGGGAGAAAAAATTCCTCTCTTCCGATTATCTCGTCTTCACCGTCGGTAATGAGCTGTTCGCCGAAAATATCGGCTCTGTTGGGGACTTTCATTCTGTGATCCGACACATACGCGTCAAATCCCATTGCACCGCCGAGTTCCGGGAAAAGACAAACGACATGGATATCCTCAGCCGTCGTAAGTTCCATGCCCGCAATCGGAATAAGTCCGTTTCGCTTTGCCGCTTCAAAAAAAGCGGGGCAGTTTTTCGCGGAATTGTGGTCGGTAAGCGCAACAACCTCAAGCCCTGCAAGAACCGCCGTACCGGCAATATTATTGGGGGTCATATCGTCGTCCGCGCACGGAGAAAGGCAGGAATGAATATGAAAATCGTAATAATACTTTTTCATATTGCGCCGCCGATTTTCATCGCAGTTTCAAATGCGGGCGCATCACTCGAAACGATGTTGATGCCTTTTTGAACCGCAACGCTTACGACGCTTTCGTCAAGCGCGACGCCCTCCGCAAGAACAATGACGGAAAAATCGGTAAGCGACGCAACCGCCGCAATATTAACATTGCTCATTATCGTTATCCATGCGTTTCCTGACTGTGCGCGTCCCATCACCCAGCTCAGAAGGTCGCCGATATAGCAGCCGCCGACTTCCCTGTCGGGTTCTGGCATGCAAACGGCGGAAAAGCCGCACTTTTCCGAGAGCTCATTGACTGTCACTGTCGGATTCCTCCTTTTTTCGAAGATTGCGCTGCTCAAGCACAACGCATTTTCTCGATTCTCCCGCAAGTCCTTTGACAACATCCTCCGCAAAAGCACGGCAGGTGGGACTGCCGCATGCGCCGCAGTCGATTCCCGGAAGAGTTTCGCGGAGTTGCTGGATACTCGCCATCATTCTCATCGACTCGCTCATCGACTCGCTAAGACGCGAAATAGGCGTGTAGGACGGGAGTGAATCCGTGAGGTATTCGTCGGGAATATAGTTGTCCGACGGAGAAAGAAAATTTTTCGAAACGGGCAAATATCTGCGCACCGTCAGCAGACGCGTTTTTGCTATAAACGGATTTTCTATGGTCATCACGCCGCCCACGCACCCGCCTATACAGGCGCACAGCTCGACAAATTCGAGCTGCGGAATATTGCCGTTTTCTATCGAATCCAAAATTTTTATACAGTTTTCGATGCCGTCCGCGGAAAGGTAGCTGTCGTTGAGAATCGCAGAAGACTCGCCCCCCGTCGATGCCCATCCGATGCCTATCATGCCCGCTTCGGAAGAAACGGACGGCGTTTTCCCGCGTTTCATTGCTCCGATAAGCATAAAATATATATCGGATAACGACACAACAACATCGATATTGCTTTGGTAATAACCGTAGCCGTTTCTGATGTAACTTACCTTTGCGGCGCACGGTGAAATGAAAAATACTCCGATGTCTTCATCCGTAAGTTCGGGATGTTCTTTTTTCGCCCTCGCTCGCGCCTGCATGGCGGCTATCTCCATCGGCGGGAGAATCGGCAGAATATTATCCTTCAAATACGGAAAACGCAACGATATAAGGCGTGAAATTACGGGACACGCGGAACTGATAACGGGTTTTTTGATACCCTCCGCTTTCAGATAAATGCGGGTGTACGCCGAAACAAGCTCCGCCGCTTTTGCGACCTCGTAAACATCGTCAAACCCAATGTCAAGAAGTCCCTGTAAGACGTCGTCAACATCGTCAAGTCCGTTAAATTGACCGAACAACGCCGGAGCGGGAAGAGCAATTTTCCATTTGTAATGCAAATAATGTTCAAATTTACTGCACATTGCTTTTTTTGCTTTGTGCGGACACACTCTGATACATTCGCCGCAGTCTATACAGCGGTCGGTGTTTATCTCGGCATGATTGTCAATTATCCTGATTGCTTCCGTGGGACAGTGTCTCGCGCACGTGGTGCAGCCGGTGCACTTGTCGATATCGAGCACAACCGAGTGTCTGTAAGAATTCAATACATCACCCCGTTATTTGTTGAGGTATACGCACATGGAAATGACCGTACCCTTACCCACTTCCGAATCAACGGTCATTTCGTCCGTGTAACGCTTCATGTTGGGAAGTCCCATACCTGCGCCGAAACCGAGTGCTCTGACATTTTCGTTGGCGGTTGAATATCCCTCCTGCATGGCAAGCGGAATATCGGCGATGCCGGGACCGTGGTCTGTAAGTACTATTTCGACTCTGTCCTCGTATACGGTAACATCCGCTTCGCCGCCGCCAGCATGAATGACCATATTTATCTCGCCTTCATACATCGCAATGGAAAGCTGCCGTATAATTTCCGGAGGAAGTCCGAGTTGACGAAGATTCTTTTTTACCTGCACGGACGCCTGTCCTGCCGATACGAAATTTTCACCGTCAACATCAAAATGAAATTTTATGCATTCACTCATGTCTTCGCACCGTTCAGTCCGTTTGTATACAGGATACCGCACGCTTCAAACATTCTCTTTTTCGTTGAGAGCAGCGCAATACCGCTGTCCTGTGCCGTTTCTATCATTTCAAGAGTCGGACGCTTTGAACGGACAAAAACGATGCAGACCATATCCATCATTTCCGCCGTGCGTATAACCTGTGAATTTACAAGTCCGGTAAGGAGCACCGCCTGGTCCTTAACATATGCCAACACATCGCTCATCATATCGCTTCCGCAAGCGGAGTGAACGTCGCAGTCAAGATGCTCTTCGCCGCAAATAAGCTCCGCGTCGAGCAATTCCTTTAAAGTCCTGATTGTCATAAATTTCAGCGCCTTTTTATCAAAAAATTATTCGTATTTTGCAAGTATCTCCGGAATTTCCTCCGGCGTGAGTCTACCGTAAACATCGTCGTTGACGGTCATAACGGGAGCAAGTCCGCACGCGCCGATACAACGGCACGCTTCAAGACTGAATTTCGCATCATCCGTGCATTCGCCGGGTTCAACTCCAATCTCCTCGCTTATTTTTTCGAGCACCTTATCAGAACCTTTTACGTAGCACGCCGTTCCGAGGCAGACGGAAATGTTGTATCTGCCCTTGGGCGACAGCGCAAACTGAGCATAGAACGTGGCAACGCCGTACACCTTTTCAAGCGGCACGTCAAGTCCCTCGGCTATGATAACTTGCACTTCATAAGGCAGATAGCCGTAAATACCCTGTGCGTCCTGCATTACTGCCATAAGACGGCTCTTGTCACCGTGCGCCTCGGCAATCGCCGCACGGAGTAGCTTTTCCTGTTCGGGAGTGCCTCTGAACGGAAGCTTGCTGATTTTTTTCTGCATTCTTTGTTTTCCTCCATCTGATTAGTAAAAACATTAAAACAGCGCCGTCGGTCCGGGCAGGCAAAACTCCGCTGCGCCCAAAACCGTACGGAAACGTTGTATCGAAAAGAAACGATACAATACAATGTTCTCAACCTTGCGGCTTCGCCGCAAGCCGTGCACCGCACGGGAAATTCGCCGTCGGGCGAATTTCGAGGTTGGGGTTATTCTATCTCAAAAGCAGAACCGCAAGGTTCTGTCAGCAGTCGCAGACTGCGTCAACGGCAAACTGCCGTTGCTTTTGTCGATACAATGTTCTCAACCTTGCGGCTTCGCCGCAAGCCGTGCACCGCACGGGAAATTCGCCGTCGGGCGAATTTCGAGGTTGGGGTTATTCTATCTCAAAAGCAGAACCGCAAGGTTCTGTCAGCAGTCGCAGACTGCGTCAACGGCAAACTGCCGTTGCTTTTGTCGATACAATGTTCTCAACCTTGCGGCTTCGCCGCAAGCCGTGCACCGCACGGGAAATTCGCCGTCGGGCGAATTTCGAGGTTGGGGTTATTATACCACACTAATTTTTATTCGTCTATAGTTTATCAAAGAAAAATGCACGAACCCGCCAAAAAAAGCAAAACAAATTTCTTCTGTTTTTGTCATATTTTTTTCTGAGCCGGACTGTTTTTGTGATTTTTTTCTCTTTGCTCTTGTAAAAAGTAAAAAATAAATGTATACTCTATCCGAAAATAAAACCCGAAAATAAAACGGAGGTAACAATCAAAATGGAAAACAAATTCGTTGTCGAAACATCCGCACGCCACGTGCATGTTACAAAAGAGCACCTTGAAATTCTCTTCGGAGAGGGATATGAACTTACGAAAAAGAAGGATCTTTCACAACCCGGTCAGTTTGCGTGCAATGAAAGAGTAGCGGTAATCGGAACAAAAGGGCAGTTCCCCGCAGTGTCGATTCTCGGCCCCGTGCGTTCCGCAACTCAAGTTGAAATTTCAGCATCAGACGCAAGAACGCTCGGAGTTTCCGCTCCGGTAAGGGAATCGGGCGATGTTGCGGGCAGCGCACCCTGCAAGCTCGTAGGACCGAAAGGTGAAGTTGAAATAAGCGAGGGTGTTATCGTCGCAAAACGCCATATTCATATGACTCCCGCCGACGCAGAGAATTTCGGCGTCAAGGATAAAGACATTGTGAGCGTTAAAATCGACTCTCCCGAGCGTTCACTCATTTTCGGCGATGTAGTCGTAAGAGTAAGCGATAAATTCGCTCTTGCGATGCACATAGACACCGACGAATCGAATGCCGTGCTTGCTCCCGCCGGGGCAATGGGCACAATAGTCAAATAACGACTGTCTGGTCGTATTCAGCGCGGTTCAAACGGTAAAATAAAAAGACAGAAGGCTGCCTTTCGCATTTTTGCATCAGATCGTATGCATTGCGGATTGCAGCCTTCGTTTATTGCACATTGGAAAAGCAGCTGCGCTCTTTTGAATTTTCCGTTTAAGCGGCTTCTTCCTTTTGTATAAGCGTATCCGAAAGCGACATCATGTCCTCTGCGAACACCGCATAACCGCCGCGCGGATTGTTAATAAAGACATGTGTTACCGCACCTGCCAACATTCCGTCCTGAATTATCGGCGAACCGCTCATTCCCTGCACTATTCCGCCGGTAACGGCAATCAGACGCGGATCGGTCACGCGCACCGTAATGCTCTTGTTGCTCGAGGAAGTGTAAACCACATTATCGATACTGATGTCGTAATATTGTTTTTCGCCGTTTTCAACCGTACAGATTATTTGAGCCGCACCGACGTGCACCTCGCTCTTGTTCGCCACGGGAATTTGCTCGTCGCCGTTCGGAAGCGCGGCAAGGCATCCGTAAATACCTTCGTCCGAATTTGTTTCAATCGAGCCGTAGATATTTTTTCCTATTACGCCGCAAATCTCACCCGCCGCGCCCGGCTGACCTTTTGTCAGAGATGAAATTTCTGCGTTTCTTAACGAACCCGATGCAACCGGCAGCAGAATCGACGTGTCCGTGTCGTATATTCCGTGACCGAGAGCCGCAAGCGTACCGGACACGGTGTCGGCGTAAGTCAACGTACCGATACCGCCGGTGTAATCTCTTATCCACATGCCGCACTTGTAGGTTTTTGTCGTCAGCGTCTTTTCGGGAGTTACCGTTACCGTAAAATCCTCACCGCCGCGCATCAGATGCATTTCAACGGGACTGCCGTCGGCTTCGTTGATTATATCGGTCAGTTCCTCGTTGCTTTTCAGCTTTTTCCCGTTTGCCGATATCAAAACATCTCCCGGACGTATTCCCGCCGCTTTTGCCGGCGAAACAGTTCCCGCAGTACTCTCGAAATTTTCTGTTGCAACAACAACCACACCGTCGGTCGAGAGAGCGATTCCCACAAGTTCACCGCCCGGGACAACATAACGCCGTTCTTTCTTTTTGAGATTTATTTCCTTTACCGGAATAACATTCATCACGGTAAGCTCGCTGGTCGAAGAATCGTTCCCCGTACCTTTAAGAGTATTGTCCGCATAAAAAATACCCCTCAGACAAATACTTTCACTGCCGACATATATTTCGTTCGGACATGTCATCTCCGCGTAAACGATAAAAAGCATTGCCGCGCTTATGACAGCCGCCAGAAGCACTGCGAAAATTTTACATTTTTTTCTCATATTTCTGTTTTCTTCACCTCCGTTTACTGCTATTGTGTTCGGTTCGGCGCATGATATTACTGTAAAGACATGAAAACCATGCAGTATATTGGCGCGGATGAAACAACCGACACAGCCTACAGAGATGTCGGTTAATCCGCATACACGGCAAAATACAGGGAAAGCGAAACGCAGCCGATGCCCGTCAAAACGCAATTCAATACAAATAATTACGCTAATGTACTTGTTTTTTTTTCGCGGCAATGGTAATATATATAAGAAAAAAATATTTCCCGTCAGGAGGAAAAAACAATTATGGATACCAGATTTGCAATATCACAATACCCCGATGCGGCAAAAGTAAACCGCGAACTCAATGAGCTTATCAAAAAGCCCATTTACACGATAACTCCCGATGCTCTTGCAGCGTATGAAAGAGATTATTTCGACGCAAAATGCAAGAAATCGAAAGAGATGATAGAAAAGGCAAAACAGATAATTCCCGGTGGAGTTCAGCACAACCTCGCTTTCAACTATCCGTTCCCGCTCGTTTTTACAAAAGCGGAGGGTTGCTATCTCTATGACCTTGACGGCAACAGATATTATGACTTCCTGCAGGCAGGCGGTCCCACGGTGCTCGGCTCAAATCCGCCGGAAATAAGAGAAAAGGTTATTGAGCTTCTCAACACCTGCGGTCCTTCCACCGGACTTTTCCATGAATTCGAGTACAAACTTGCAAAAAAAATCTCCGACAGTGTAGAAACCGTCGACATGTTCCGCATGCTTCAGTCCGGAACAGAGGCTTGCATGCTTGCCGCGAGAATCGCACGTCTTGCAACCAAGAAAAAGAACATCGTCAAAATGGGCGGTGCTTATCACGGTTGGAGCGACCAGCTCGGTTACGGCATCAGAATTCCCGGTACAAAGTTTACACAGGCAAACGGCGTTCCGGCAAGAATAATGAGAGATACTCAGGAATTCTTCCCCGGCGACCTTGATTCGCTTGAGAGAGTTCTCCGCAGAAACATGCTTCGCGGCGGCACAGCCGGCGTATTCCTTGAGGCAATAGGTCCCGAGAGCGGTTCGCGTCCGGTTGACATCAACTTCTGCAAAGGCGTTGAAAGACTTTGCCGCAAATACGGCGCACTCCTCATTTTCGATGAAGTCGTTACGGGATTCCGTATCGGCATGGCAGGTGCGCAAGGTTATTTCGGCTGCTCACCCGACCTCACCATCTTCGGTAAGGTTATTGCGGGCGGCTATCCCGGAGCAGGCGGCGTCGGCGGTAAGAGAGAGTACATGAAATATCTCGGCGCAGGTCTTGACGGCGCAGTTAAAGTCAAAAAGGCTTTCTGCGGCGGCACGCTCTCCGCAAACCCGCTCAGCTGCGCTGCAGGCTACTACACACTTGAAGCTATCGACAGAGATAATGCATGCCAGAAAGCAGGCGAAATGGGCGACAGAATCACAAAGGGTCTTAACGAAATCATCGCAAAACGTCACCTTCCCTTCGTTGCATTCAACCAGGGTTCAATCTGCCACCTTGAAACAGTCGGTACTCTCCAGTTCTCCATCAACTGGTCAAAACCGTGGACAATTCCCGGCGTCCTGAGCGCAACAAACGAAAGAAAGGCGGAAATGACGCACATGGGTGCGGCTTATATGGCGGAAGGTCTTGTAACTCTCGCCGGCAGCCGTCTGTATACAAGTGCGGCTTACACACCCGAACTTATCGACGATGCTCTTGCACGCTTCGACAAAGTGTTTGAGCATATTGCCGTAAAAGAAAGCAAATAAAAAAAAGACAAGAGACTGCCGCAGAAAGTCCTCTTCCTAATGCGGCGGTTTCTTTTTAAAGGAATGATGTTACACTATGGATATTAAACAAGCAAAATCAGACGTTATTAAAGCGGGACGCGAACTTGTTGAAAACGGTCTTATCCAGCGCACATGGGGCAACGTAAGCTGCCGAATCGACGAAGAGCGTTTTGCCATAACTCCCAGCGGCAGAGATTATCTTTCCCTCACGGAAGACGATATAGTCATTGTAAACATCGCCGACCTGAGTTACGACGGCGACATAAAGCCCTCCTCGGAAAAAGGCATTCATGCAAAATGTTACGAACTGCGCAGCGATGTAAATTTTGTTATCCACACTCACCAGACATATGCCTCTCTCGCAGGTCTTTCCTGCCTTGACATCAACGAAATCGGTGAGGATGCAAAGAATATAATCGGTTTAGACATACCCGTTGCATCATACGGACTTCCGGGGACAAAAAAACTCCGCAGCGGCGTTGTAAACGCACTTCGCCGTTCTGCATCAAAAGCGGTGCTTATGCTTCACCACGGCGCGCTGTGTCTTGGTTCCGACCGCGAAGACGCATTCAAGGTAGCTGAAACGCTTGAAGATGTCTGCAGGGAAAAGCTCCTCGAGAGATACAGACAATTCACGGGAAACATCGCCGACGGATTTGATTCGCTGACAACCTATATCGCGAACAACATCATGACGGAGGCGGTTGAAGACGATCTCGGTGTATATAACTCTGTCAGAGAATTCGGCGTTGCCGAACTTACCGATGCTCAAACGGGAACAACAACCACAATTGACATAGACAGCGGTAAACCCCTCGACCCCTCCGAGAATTGCCCCGATGCGGCGGCACTTCATGCGGCGGTCTATAAAGCGCGCAAGGATGTCAATGCGGTTATTCACTCAAAAGACGACGCTACGCTCAAGGCATCACGGATGGGAATTACAATAAAGCCGTTCCTCGATGACTTCGCGCAGATAGTCGGTGCAACACTCCGCACAGCAGAGTACGATCCCGACAACGCTGCAAAAACAGCCAAAAAAGTCGTTAGAAAGCTCGGTTGTCATGACGCAGTGCTCATTAAACACAACGGCGGTCTGTGTGTCGGAGCAAATGAAGACGAAGCAAAAGCGGTCGAGCTTGTCACGGAAAAAGGATGCAAGGCATTTACCGCGGCTTCGCTTTACGGAACAAAACCGATTAACACCGTGGAGAGCCTGCTGATGAGAGTCGTATACAAAACCAAATATTCGAAAAAGAACAGCAGCAATAAATAAATTATTCACACACAAGGTTGACCGCAGGATAAAATTGTGCTAACATAAGCTGACAGGTGTCGAACCCATGCCGTCAGTCAGCTTAACACCATAGCACAGTCGGAATACTGCGGTGACTTTCGGGTTCGCCGGTGTGTTTCGCCTCAAAAAAAAGGTTGCAGAATATTAAAATTGGGAGTGTTGAAATGGCAACGATTAAAAAATCGTCCCACAAAAACGCAGCGCGTTCGCGCATGCTTATCAAAACCGCATTTGCGGAACTTTTGAATGAAAAAGACATCAACAAGATCACGGTTACGGATATAGTTGACAGAGCAAACATTTCAAGAGGAACTTTTTACGCGCATTATCTCGATGTCTACGATCTTTATGCGGCAATTCAGACAAATATGATCGAAGCCATCGACGAGCTTTTTGAACGGCTCGGCACACGCAATGTAATTCTCGATCCGTCGGAGGCACTGATGCGTGCGTTGATTTTCCTTGAACTGAACAAGGACTATTACCGTCTTTTTGTAACTTCGTCAAACGGTCAGCAGCTTCAAAACCGCATAGTCGGCAGACTTGAGGATAATTTTACCGAAGAACTGAAGGAAATGATTCCGCCCGAATGCATGGACGGCGTGATGGGCTATCTGTCGTTTATACTCGGCGGAATTCAAAAAGTAACTGTTAACTGGCTCGAAGACAAACTCCAGATATCCGCATTGGATGTGGCGCAGCTTCTTTCAAACGCATACATAAATATTCGTCCCGAAATCATTAAAAAACTTGATGACGAAAACAAAGAAAGCAAAAAAACAGCAGCTCTACAACAAACGGAAACAGCTGAATAATCGACAAGGCAATCGCGCAATCGCCTGATTGCCCAACCGAAAAATAAAAAAATGCAAGCAAAGGAACACGTGCAAACGGCGCATTTCCTTTGCTTGTTTTTTTATTCAACGGCGCAGATCACACCGTCCGGCAAAATAATTTCGGTTTTTCTGTATTGCGAATAACTTATCGACGCAGCGTGTCGTCCGATTCCCTCGCCGGTTTTCTTAAAAAACGCCT
Organism: bacterium; assembly: GCA_963657065.1. Classification (GTDB taxonomy): domain Bacteria; phylum Bacillota; class Clostridia; order Oscillospirales; family Acutalibacteraceae; genus RUG806. The sequence goes on along the minus strand of CAVKLD010000033.1, from coordinate 5,470 downwards.
CTTTGAAGCACCAGACTCTGTAAAAGCGGACAAGTGTATCATCATCGGTGATTTTGCCGCATGTTTCCGCGCATTTTCCGTCGAGAATAAATTCCTTATCTTCATCGGAACAAAAAAAACGCATAACGGACGGCGAAACGGGTCTGATGCACTCGACATCGATACCAACCTCGCCGTATTGCGAAACAACAGCCGCGACATACTTTCCGGAATGAGCAACGTTAAAAAACACATCGGCGTTTTCCGCGAACGGTTTTCCGTTTTTGCCTGTGCCGAAACGTATTTCGTGAGTTTTTATTCCTGTTTTCGCCGAAATAATCTCCCGCGCAAGCATATCGGCAGCTATACATCTCCGCCTGTCACCGTCTGAACGGAAACGAAGGCATTTTTCGCGACGGGCAGGCGACATCATAAAAAACGACCGTTCATACAATGCGTCATCCGTCGCAAAAATGTCGCGATAGGCAATATCCATCACTGTTATTTGTTTACATATTTCTCAACGATTTTGATTACATCGCCGACCGTGCGGATACCTATTGCCTCTTTGTCGGGAATAACAACGTCAAACTCGTCCTCGACCTCAACGGCAAAATTGACAAGTTCAAGCGAATTGAGAGCAAGATCACTGTGGATGTCGGTATCGAGAGTAATCTGCTCCGGATCAACATCAACGAACTCACAAAGTATTTTTCTTATTTTATCCAACATAAAAATCAACCTCCGGTATATTATTTTGTGACACCGTTAAGGAGTTCCCGCACGGTGATATTAGGATTTTCAATACCTTTCATTATTATGTCTACCGCATTTTTGTGGAATGAGCGCACGTTTTCCTCACTGACGAGCTTATACCTGTACATGTAGTTTATCGTAATGCCGCCTGTATGCGGATTCGGCGCGGTGATAGCGTAGAGAGGATTAAAATAGCGGCCGAGATTGTACGTTCTGAACTCCGTATCTATATTGCCGACGGAATCAAGTGCAAACGGAAGCCATGATACCATAAAGGCGGACGGCCCCTGAACAACTTTATGATTGTACATTTTGAGAAGAATCCCGCGTGCGTAGGTAAACGGATAATTCAGGTTTCTGAACAAAGAGTTTCTCACCGTCATGCATTCGTCAAGAGCCTCGGCGAAAGTAGCCGTTTCGGGGATAATTGTTCTTATCTGCAAAGTCTGAGCGACACAGCCGCCCATTCTCATGTCCTTGTAAGTAATTCGTTTGCTGCACATAAGATTACAGAAAACATCCGGCGTTCTGTAATTCACCGCAGAACAATATGTCCGCATGGCAAGAACAAAGAGAAGCTCGGGCGCAATCCCCTTGTCTTTGCAGAAATTCAATATTTTCTGACCTTTTTCGGCATCGATATCAAGAATAAGGAACGCCGATTTATCATATACGGGACTATACGCCGACGGGACTTTAAGTGCCGGATTATGCTTGCGGCGTCTTTCACGTTCGAGGAATTTCGGGCCGTGAATACCCGCGTAGACAGGTTCGCCGCCCTTTGCAAAATACGATTTGTAGAACTCCGCGCTCTTTTCAAGCCGCGCAGTGTTTTTCATCTTTTCATGTTCGTTTTTGATGTAATCTTCGTAACTGAACATAGGCGGCGGCAGCTCGCTGCCGGTTTTAAGCGCCTTATACACAGCCATCAAGTCGGAATAAAAGATAAATATTCCCATCGCGTCCATTACAAGATGCGAAACGTTGAAGTAAATTCCCGAATAACCGTTATGCGCACGGAAAAAGTAAATTCTGAAGCACTCGTCATTCAGAAAATAAACCGGCGTCTGCGCGTCCCTGTCAAAAAATTTATTCTGCTCGTCTTCGGTCGTAAATGTCAGGACAGGAACTTTTCGCACCTTATATTCGGGCAGGAAATACTCTTTTATAACGCCGTCAATCTCTTTGAAACGAAGCCGCATACAGTCGTTGCGTTCAATTTCGATGTTGAGAGCTTTAAGCATCAACTGAAAATCAATGTCATAATCAAAGCAAATCGACGACGGAATTTGCACTATCTGCTTATGAAAACTGAACTTTACAAGCATATAGATATTTTCCTGTGACGGAATAAGATTATACAACTCACTCATATTTCGCACTCCTTTTTTATGCTTCGGCTTCTTCCGCTTCCTTTATAAGCTCATCGGGAATAGCTTCACCGTGTTTAACAAAAATCAGCATCACCATCGCAAGAGCGAACACCACAGGACTGTAATAGAACAGCGACATGTATGTTCCTGCGAACATTCTGATAAAACCGTACAGAATGGGCGAAGCAATCTGAGCAGAGAAAGTAGCTGTGTAATAGTAACCGGTGAACGTACCGACTTTTTCGACGCCGCCGATTTCAAGAACAAGAGGAAGAGTGTTAACCGTAATAAACATATTTGCCGCGCCGCCAAGAATAAGAACAGGGAAAATCAGCACGCCGAGAATACGTGTTATATCATCGACCGCATCGGAAATCTGAGAAAGAGCTTCACCGTAGGCAATGCCGTTGTCCGCTCCGAGCACCGATATTGCGGTGCTTATCATATGGTCTTTAATGCCAGCGCCGCTGCCTTCGAGAAGGTAGTCCTCAAACGCCGCATAGGGGTCATCGTCACTCTTGGCGGAGGAATTCGCATATTCAATGTAACCCTCAACGGTAAGCACATCCTCGGACTTAAGCTCAGTACCCGCCGCCTTCGCTTCGTCCGACTTTTCGGAATTGTAACTGTTGACGGCATCGTGTATCGTGGTATAGGCGTTATTTACCGTAACGTAATTGCCGATAGAGAGATTTTTGCCGCCGAGCAAGGCAATAAATATTCCGAAGAAAACAATAAAAGCCGCAAGGAAGGTTGCAAGACCTGCCATAATAGTCTTTTTTCTGCCAACCTTCTTACCCATTTTGCCTGCGGGAAGTGCGGCAAGTGCACTGACCACAGCGAATATAAGCATAAGTATAGTGGCTTCGGATGTGATCTTATGGAGAATTTCCTGCGCGAACAGCGAGAAAAACGTCGTTATCGCGTTTGTTCCGCAGAAGAGGAAGAACAGACATGCGAGCATAAAGAGCAGGCTGCGTTTTTCACCTGCCGAGAGTTTTATTGCCTTTCTCGACGCTTTTTCAGCTTTAATTGCAGCTTTTTCCGCGGCGCGCTTCGCCTTTGCGTCAGCGTAAGCATTCATATCGCCCTTGAGTTTGATGCTGGTGTCCTCTTCCTTTACAAAAAACATGAGTACAAGCATTCCTATTATCATGACCGCGGAACCTATACCAAAGACATACGGGAATGAGAGCGTTTCGTCCGCTTTAATCTGCTCTTTCGTATAACCTGAAAAAACCGAGCAAAGAGTTATCGCAAGCGTTCCGGCGACCATACCTATCGCCGAACCCAAACCGCCCATGAGATTTATAACGGCATTGCCCTCGCTGCGAAGCGACGGTGGTGTAAGGTCGGGCATCAATGCGACTACCGGCGCACGCCACAACGACATTACGAAGACAAACAATATTATGAACAACATTGTAAGCGGCAGACTTTTCGTATTCAAAAATACCATCGGGATAAGGAAAAACAACACCGCCGATATCGGTGCGCCGAAAAGAATAAACGGACGGCGTTTGCCGAGTTTCGAGTGGCACTCATCCGAAAGGCGTCCGAACGTCGGCTGGAAAATAACGCCGAAAATATTATCAAACGTCATTATTATTCCAATAAACAGCGGGACAAGCGTGAATCCGCCGCCGGCAAGCGCAACATCTTCTCCCTGCGCTTCCGCGAACTTTGTGAGAAACGGCAGTTTTTCAACAAGAGCATTGCTCCATGCGGTAATCGTGTCGCTGTGAGAAAGAAGACGGTTGAGAATTTTTGTAATATAGGGATCATAGATCGCCCATGCAATGGACGTCGCGAGAAAGCCGAATCCGGTAAGTATAGTCTTCTTGTAGTCAAGTTTCATACCATCGGAATTTTTCTTTGTTTTCGCCATACTGAAAAAATCCTTTCAATGTAATTACTGTTCCATTTTAACAAAAATTTTAAAAAAGGTCAACGGCTATTTGAAAAATTTTAACAAACTTTTTCAGCATATAATTTTTTACACAAATATGTTCGCAGGCAACAAAAAAAATATTGTAAAATTGTAAAACTTTTGGTATAATCAAAATTGTCCGTATCCGTGCGTCATATGTTTTTTTGATTCTTTTTTGCGGTGCGGTCACACATAAAGGAGTTGAAGAAAATGATTTACAATGTTTATCAAAACGAAAAGCTTTCATCGCTCGGTTTGGGCGCAATGCGTCTTCCCTGCGTAAACGGCAGCGATACACAGCCGGATCAGGCAGCCGTTGACTTAATGGTAGATGAAGCAATAAAAGGCGGTATAAATTATTTTGACACAGCATGGGGATATCACGGCGGGCAGAGCGAGATAATCATCGGCAACTCGCTATCAAGATATGACAGAAAAACCTATTGTTTGGCTGACAAGTTCCCCGGATATGACATTTCAAATATGCCGAAGGTCAAAGAGATATTCAATGAACAGCTGAAGAAATGCAAGACCGACTACTTTGATTTCTACCTTTTTCATAACGTTTGCGAAAAAAATATAGACGGATACTTAAATCCCGAATACGGCATTTACGATTATCTTGTGCAGATGAAAAAAGAAGGCAAAATAAGACATCTCGGCTTTTCGATTCACGGCGACGAAAATGTGCTCAAACGTTTTCTTGAAGCCTACGGCGACAGCATGGAGTTTTGCCAAATCCAGCTCAACTTTATAGACTACAATTTCCAGAAAGCAAAAACGAAAATCAAAATTCTCAATGAACACAGCATACCCGTTTGGGTTATGGAACCGCTGCGCGGCGGCAAACTTGCCGTGCTCCCCGAAAAATACGAATCAATGCTGAAAGAAAAACGCCCCGACACGACAATTCCCGCGTGGAGTTTCAGATTCCTTCAAAGCATCCCTTCAGTTACGGTCGTACTTTCCGGAATGAGCAACATGCAGCAGCTTAAAGATAACATTGCAACAATGAGTACTTTTGAGCCTCTTGATGCCGACGAAATGTCATTGCTCGAAACAATCGCCGACGAAATAACATCGGCAAAGTCACTTCCCTGCACCGGATGCCATTATTGCACGACGCACTGTCCGCAGGGACTCGACATTCCGATGCTTATTTCAATGTACAACGAACACACGTTTTCGGGCGGCGGATTTATTACACCTTTCCGCATTTCCGCGTTGCCGGACGATAAGAAGCCGTCAGCATGCATTTCGTGCAAGAGCTGTGAAGCCGTTTGTCCTCAAAACATAAAAATCTCCGAGATGATGTCAAACTTCAGCAAAATGCTCAAATAAGGCAGCGTGAGTTATTCGCGGCGCATCATTTGCGGTTAAGCTGACGGGAGTTGAACCCGTGTCGGTTTTGACAGGCTGATTTCCGTCCATG
>CAVKLD010000032.1:0-21119 GCA_963657065.1 bacterium | reverse complement strand
GTCCACCCTCTGCAATCTTATCGCAAGGTTCTGGGACGTTGACTCGGGCGAGATTACTCTCGGCGGGGTGAATGTGAAGGACTACAGCATGAACAGCCTGATGGAGAACTTCGCGTTTGTGTTCCAAACTGTCTATCTTTTCGCGGATACGATAGAGAATAATATCAAATTCGGCTGTCAGGATGCAACACACGAAGAAGTCGTTGAAGCGGCGAAGAAAGCATGCTGTCATGATTTCATTATGAAGCTCCCCGACGGCTACAATACCGTTATCGGCGAGGGCGGCGCAAGCCTTTCGGGCGGCGAGAAACAGCGCATATCCATTGCCCGCGCCATTATGAAGGACGCACCTGTTATCATTCTCGACGAAGCGACCGCCAATGTGGATCCGGAGAATGAAAAGGATCTTGTTGACGCCGTGGAGGCACTCACGAAAGAAAAAACGATTATAATGATTGCTCATCGACTGAAAACGGTGCGGCACGCGGATCAGATCGTGGTCGTTGACAATGGGCGAATCGCGCAGCAGGGAACGCACGAGCAGCTTATGGCGCAGGACAGCATTTACAGACGTTTTATCGATACCAGAACCCGTGCCGTCAGCTGGAAGTTGTAAGCTGACGGGAGTTGAACACGTGCCGCCTGTCAGCGTCCTTTTTCGCCTTGACCCTGTCAACTTGTGCAAAAAGACAAAATTTGTCCATTCCGCAAAATGCGGAACAGGCAAACAGAACCGGCATGTCGGTAAAGTGTTCGTTTTCAAAGAGACTCTGAAATACTTGATAAATCAATAACTTTTAAGTATAATATGAGCAGAGAGGGGGAAAGCTGACCTTCTACAAAGTATATTTTTACACGGACAGAAACGGAAAAGAGCCTGTAGTCGAGTACATGACGCAATTGGCTCAAAGGAAAGATAAGGACAGTCGTGTAAAGCCGCAAAATGTACTGTGCGGCGCAATCGTTGTGATGGGGTAAGCATCAACAGTTACTCGCTTGATGGCGCGGCATACATTGATGCCGACACTATGAAAGTAAAATCAGTATTTTCAAAAAAAGATTTCGCCCCAACGACACGTAAAAGTTGACAACTGTAATAATTTAATTGAAAAAAGCATCGTAAAAACGGTGCTTTTTTCATACGCAAAAGATACAGTTTAATTATATCACAAAATCCTTACAGTGTAACACTAAATCCCGTCATTTCAAAGTTATTCCATTTGTTGCAGATTTGACAACCGCGCCGCATTTCGCTTGTTTCCAAGTTCGATTTTGCAGCGTTCACCGACGGCGTCGCGGTATTTTCTTACTGACAGCTTGAAGACGTGAGGTTAAATAACAAAAAGTTTTCAGAAAAAAAGGACTGCCGCTTCTTCGTTTTCACGATTTGCGGCAGTCCCTTTCACGGTGAGAACAAACCCGAATGTGTGTTTCACGAAGAATACGGTGTTCGGATTTGCACGGTATGGTGGAATCGAGGGGAGTCGAACCCCTGTCCGAAAGAAAGTCCTCATAACTTTCTACGAGCGTAGTTGTTTGTTTGTTCTCTGCGCACCGGCGGGAAACAACACCCTCCGGATTGAAAAAGCCATGTTATTCATGACGGGTTACAAGGCGGTGTGCCCGTGCACGTTCACTGCTCAATGACGCCACGCACCGGATCGCAGTACTTCCGGGAATGACGGCGGCTGCGATTAGGCAGCTGCTAAAACTGTTTTATTATTGTCAGTTATTGTTTAAGTTGGAGCTTTTAAAGAGGCGCCCCGCCTCTGCTCGCTTATTATGCCTCGTTTCCCCCGTCGAAATCCTTTCGATCCCGCGGAGAGGACTGCCCGAAGCCGCTGCGGCTTTTTGCAGTCCCTTTTTTGTTTTTTGTTTGTCAAAGACTGTTTTTGAGAGTTCTGTCAATATTGCGTTTTGCGTCGCGTTTTGCGGCGTCCTCGCGCTTGTCGTACAGCTTTTTGCCCTTGCAAAGTCCTATTTCAAGTTTTGCACGTCCTTTTACAAAGTATACACTCAACGGAATTATCGCATAACCTTGTTGTTTTGTCAAGTCAAACAGTTTTTTTATTTCGCGTTTGTGCATCAGCAGTCTTTTCGGGCGCATCGGGTCACGGTTGAATATATTTCCTTTTTCGTACGGCGAAACGTGCATTCCGTTGGCGAATATCTCGCCGTTTTTTATGTGACACCATGAATCTTTGAGGTTCACTTTGCCGTCGCGTATCGACTTTACCTCGGTGCCGAAAAGTTCAAGTCCCGCTTCGTACGTTTCAAGCACAAAAAAGTCGTGATATGCTTTTTTGTTTTGCGCGACTTTTTTTATTTCTTTTTTATCCTGCGACATTGTTTCACCTCTTTCGGAAAAATTCCGCACAAGTTACATGCTTTCGGGAGCGTCGACTTTCAAAAGTCCGAGCACGTTTGCAAGTACCGTGCGGGTGCAGCTGCAAAGGAACAGCCGTGCACAGGCAAGGTTTTTGTCGTCGACATCACAGCGGCACGCATTGTAGAACTTGTGGAAAAGCGTCGCAAGCTCCACCGCATAGCGTGTGAGTTTTGAGGGGTCGAGCTGTTTTGCGGCGTTCTCGACTTCTCCCGTGAGTGAAGCGATATAGCGGATAAGCTCTTTTTCCTCTTCTGCGGTAAGAAGCTGCGCCTGCTCTTTCGTGCACCCGTTGAAAGCGACGTTTTTTTCGCTCAGCTTGCGGAATATCGAGCATATGCGTGCGTGCGCGTACTGGCAGTAATACACCGGATTTTGCGAACTTTGTTCAACGGCAAGACCGAGGTCAAAGTCACAGTGCGAATTCGCTTCACGTGTATTGAAGAAAAATCTTGCGGCGTCAATCGGCACTTCATCGAGAAGCGTTACAAGCGTTATGGCTTTGCCGGAACGTTTTGATGCTTTTATGACCTCGCCGTCCTTGACAAGACGCACCATTTGCATCAGTACCACGCGGAGTTTGTCGGGGTCGATGCCGAGAGCCGTGAGTGCGGCTTTAAGACGCGGCACGTAGCCGTGATGATCCGCGCCGAGAATATCGACCGCAAGGTCAAAGTTTCTGATGCAGAGCTTGTTGTAATGATATGCTATATCGGGAACGATGTACGTCAAAAATCCGTTTGAGCGGACAAGGACGAAATCCTTGTCGCAGCCGAACTGCTCCGCTTTGAACCAGACTGCGCCGTCTTTTTCGTACGTATAACCCTTTTCGGTGAGAATTTCGACGACTTTTTTCGCTTCGCCGGAGTTGTGCAGAGTGCTCTCCTTGAACCATGTGTCGTACTTTATCTTGTACTTGAGCAGGTCGCGCTCGAGTCCGGCGATGTTAAGCGGCAGAGCGTAGTCGACGAGAGCCTTTTTGCGTTCGGCATCGGTCGTGCGCATGTACTTGTCGCCGTATATTTTTGCAAAATTTTCGGCATGGTCGATGATGTCCTGACCGTGATAAGAGTCTTCGGGCATTTCGATATCCTCGCCGAAATGCTGACGGTAACGAATGTCAAGCGACAGACCGAATTTTTCAATCTGATTGCCGCCGTCGTTTATATAGAATTCGCGTTCGGTTTCGTAACCTGCCCACGTGAGGACTTCCGCAAGGCAGTCGCCCATTGCGCCGCCGCGCGCGTTGCCGACGTGCATGGGACCGGTGGGATTCGCGGAAACAAATTCGACGAGTGCGCGTTTGCCTGCGAACATGTCCGAATGACCGTAATTTTCACCAAGCTCTTCGACGCTTTTGAGAACGTCGGCATAAAAACTCTGCGAGAGCGTAAAATTTATGAATCCCGCAACTGTTTCGATCTTGCCGAAATAAGTTCCGTCAAGTTCCGCTTCGTCGATGATTGTCTGCGCTATTTTTATCGGCGGCATGCGGAAAACACGTGCATGCGCCATGGCTGCGTTGGTTGAATAATCGCCGTTTTTCCTGTCCGCTGGTATTTCCACGTTGAAGTTCGCAATCTCCGCATCGGGCAGCAGCCCTTTTGCCTGTGCTTTCTTTATGGCTGCCGTAACTATGTCGGCAACCTGTTTTTCAGCTGTTTTAACCGTATTGTTCATTTTGCGGTTGCTCCTTTTGGATATATTTCCACAATCATTGCATTTGTTGTAACAAATCCGTCCGGGTAGGTTACGTCATACTCGAATTCAAGTTTGCCGCCGTTTTCACCTACGGTTGAATTTATACGTTTGCCGTAAACTCCGAATATCACTTCGCCGAACGGCAGGACGTAGTGACAGATGTGGCGTTTGCCTATTTCGGCGGTTATCTCGTGTGAGATTTCTCCGTATCTTACCACAGTCACACTGCCGTCCGATACTTTTATCTGTGTATGCGACAGGCTGTCGCTGACGATGTTCTCGTCGTATTCTATCGTATAGTCGTTTTCCGTGCCGCTTATTTTTGCGTTCACGGTCATTTCCATTCGATTGTCGCCGTCCTCGTCGGTTATGCTGCTGAATATTTTAAGCAGCGGCTCATAATCCATTCCTTTTGCCTCCGGGCAGTATTTGCGGTTAATTTGCCGTTATTTCCGTTGGTTTATTATGATAGCACATAACAGATGTGAAAATCAAGGAAAACAGCGTGATTTTTGTTTTTGCGTCCATTTTTTCAAAGAAAACACGCCGAAAACACGCCAAGGTGATTGCGTTTGAATTTTACCGCGAAATTTTCCGTTTGATTCTCCTCGTTTCTTATTATGTATGATTGTTTGTGCCGCAAAAAAATTGTTGCATGACGTGCGGGGATGATGTATACTTCGGTTGAAGTAATTTTTACGGAGCGAAATCATGGAGAAGCTGTTTTTTTTCCTTGAGATAATCGGTACTGCCGCTTTCGCCGTTTCCGGGGCAATGGCGGCGATGCATAAACATCTTGATATTTTCGGCGTCCTCTTTTGCGGCATAGTTACAGCTCTCGGCGGCGGCGTGATTCGCGACACTCTCCTCGGCAGTTTGCCGCCGGAAATGTTCAAATCGTATTCGTACCTTATCACTGCCGTTGCCGCGGGAGTTGCGGCATTTGTCACCGCACGGATTCTTAATTCGAAATTTGAAACAAAAGCGGCGTCCATTGACCGCGTAAATAATATCTTCGATGCCGTGGGACTGGGCGTATTCACCGTTGCCGGAATAAATCTCGCCGTTAATTCGGGCTATTCCGACAATGCGTTTTTTGTGATATTCCTCGGCATGACAACGGGGTGCGGCGGCGGAATTTTTCGGGATATCTGTATCCGCGAAGTTCCTCTTGTGTTTTCGAAGAGGATATATGCCGTCGCTTCGCTTGCGGGTGGATGCGTATACTATTTCATGCACGTATATCTGAATCTGCACGGTGTCCTTGCGGTTGCGGCCGGAATCGGAGTCGTGTTTGTTCTTCGCCTGCTGGCGTCCGTTTTTCGTTGGGATCTTCCGAGGGCGTATTGATTTTTTGGAAAAAACCGTTTTTTGTGCATCAAAAAAACGCGGCTGAAAATGCGCGCCGGAGCGCATTTACGGGTTGCCGCGCAAAGGGACTGCAAAAAACCGGGTTTTTCACAGTCCGTCATTTAAAATTATAATATTCAGTATTTTTTAGTATCTTTCGGGTTTGGGCGGATTGTTTTTTCGTCCATTCTTTTTTTTCAGTGTTGCTATGGGCAGTGCAACGACAGCCGCAATCGGCGCAAGCACCGAAAGGGGAATCATCAGCACGCACAAAATCGTCATGAGAACGTCGCCGGCGTGCGATTTGAACTTCATTTCGGGATATCTGCCCTTCGGTTCTTCTCTGAAATTGAAACGGGCGTTTCCGTCGGGAACGAAGTTGTTGAACAGCATCGGTTCGATTATCTCGGTGACGGTATAACCTTTAAGCGTCTTTTTGCGTATATCGATAAACGGTATCGTTTCGAGCAGGCTGTCTATGACGGCGCAAAGTCCCATCATGAATTTGTATTCCGGCGTGTCGGGCGTGTACTGTCCGTCGCCGCCGAGCATATTGAAAACAACGTTTATCAGGATATCAAAAACACGTTCGTCTTTAATCTGATTGTACTCCGCTTTTGTCATTTTTGATGCGAAACGGCACAGCGGGTAGAGCTTTTTGACAGTTGCGGTGGTCGCGATTTTGTTGAGCGGTGACGAGAGAGAAGCGGCTTTCTGCGCATATTCATTGTAGAAAGCGGTGCGCCAGTATTCTTTAAGCGTCATGCCGCCGAGGTCAAAGCCTTCGATTTCGCCCACTTCGACGGAGCGGACGTCAATCATGCCGCTTGCGCCGTCAATGTCGGCAACGCGGTATTCCGGCGGATAAGCCTTGACGGACGGTGTTGTGATGTCGCACAGCAGCGCTCCCTTGTCGGAATGCATAAAACCGATGTCGCAAAAGTGCGTGTGCCCGGTAAAAACAAGTTCAACGCCGATGTCGGCAAGCATATGTCCCACGTAAGCCGCACGCATGTTCTTGTAGTCCGCGCCTATTCTGTATGCGGGTACCGGCGGCACGAGCGGGTGGTGCGTACAGGCGAATACGAAAACGCCTTTTTTACGCGCTTCTTTGACGATGCCGTCTATCCAGCGGAAACATGTGGGGGAGTATGTCGCGCTGGGGTTGCCCTGTTCGTTATTTCTGAAATCGTCATTGAGCATCATGCACCATGTCTTGTCGTCAAGCGCGACGCAGTAGGCATGTCCGTCCTCGCAGACGGAAACAGCGTCGGCGGGACCGAATTCATAGTACAGTTTCCAAAGTTCCTCGAGCGAATATACCTCTTCAAGTTCGGGTTTGATTGCCTTTTCCGGCAGTGACGCAAATTCGTCGTCGACTATTTCGGAATAATCCTGCGAATCCTTGTCGAAAAACGGTTCGTTCCACGGAGCTTTTTTGTATCTTATCTTGCTGCCGTACTTCTGAACATACGCTCTGTAGTGGCAGTAGTCGTGTGTTGCGGTGGTGACGTACACTTTTTTGCCGCTCGCCTTTATTCCGCGCAAAATCTTAATGAGATCGTCGTGGCTCGGTTTGTCGCCTCTGTCGGTGAGGTCGCCCGTGATAAGAATCACATCGGTATCCTCGGCTGCCGCCTGTCTGAGAGCCTGTTCGGTTATCGCAGGCTTCATGAGAAGATCCTTGTCGTCGGTCACGCCCTCCATCATTCGGCGTGAAGTATAGTGCAAATCTGAAAGGACTGTTATTTTCATCTGTATTGTAGACCTCGCATCTTTAATATTGATGTCATGCATTGATTCCGCCCTGCATTGTCTGCAGCCGGCGGAATCGGGATTAACGATAAAATTATATCTGTCGGTATGCGATTTGTCAAGATGTTTCGAAAAATAGGCGGCGGTGTGTGCGAATGTCAAAATCACGAAAAATTAACGGGTTTCGGGCGGTCGTTTTTTTTCGCCGCGAATGGCTTTTTTTTGATATTCCGCGCGTTTTTTTTCTGACAGTTACACGAGTTTTTCGCCGCATTCGGGGCAAAATGCCATTCCCTCTCTTACAAAAGCGCCGCAGCCCGGGCAAACGGGCGGTGTTTTCTTCGCTTTGCTTCGTGATGCTCCGCACTTGGTGCAGAACATTGCACCGTTGGGCAGTATTGCTCCGCAGTTTTTGCACACGGCGCTTGTTGACGCCGGACGCGGCACGGGGCGGCGCGGAGTGAACGGTATTTCTTTCGACGGTTTATCGGTTATCGTCTGTTCTTCGACAACAAGACTTTCGTCGATTGCGTCGAAATCGGGCAGCGCGGTCAACTCTCCGGCGTCGTCCGACGCGGCGTTTGTTCCCGCTGCCGGTACGCTCGTCGTCGATGAAATCACCGGCGGATGCAGCTTCTTCGCGGCGTACTTTTCCGCCGTCATTCGGCTTATCTCGGCTGCCGCTTTTTGTGCTGTCGCGTCAAGTCCGCTGTCGGATGCGGCGTTGGTTTTGCCGACAACGTTTGCAGCCGCGTCCTGCTTCGAGGGCTCGGCTTTTGACATGGGGAAAGCCTGCGTTATGTCTTCAATGCGAACATCCGAAAAGTCGCCTTTATCCGTCGCTGCCGCTGTCACTGCCGGCATTTCTGCCGCCGCCGGTTTTTCCGTTGCTATCGGTGTTTCTGTTGCCGTCGGTATTGCTGCGGATGCGGCTGAATCTTTTGCCGGTTGTGCGCGCTGTTGTGTGATGTCCGATTGTCCGTTCTCCGCGTCAGCGAAGTCGTCCTGTTTCTTTACCGGCGTTCCGCACATGATGCAGAAATTCGAGCCGAGCCGCATGTGATATCCGCAGACGCTGCAAATAAGCCTGTCGCCGTCGCCGTCGTTGATTTTTTGAGCGGTGCGCGGCACAGTTTTTCCGCATTCGGGGCACTGCGTTTCATCGGCGGAAAACTCCTCGCCGCAGAAGGGACATTTTTCAAGTCCTTTCAACTCGAGCACGCTTTTCCTGTTTTTTTCCGTATCTTCCATGAGAGCGGAGATTTTTTTTATTTCGTCCGCAAATTCGCCCGTTTTGTCGCTGCAGTGCGACTTGTAGTACGCTTCGCCCAGCTCCGTATACAGAGTGTCGAGTTGGGATTCGTTCTCTTTTATCACGGAATTAAGCCGTGTTAGCTCCGCAATATCTTTTGTTTTTTCAACTGCATTGCGGCTTGCGTCCGATATTTTTTTGCCGAGTTCATCAAAAAAAGACATGTCAATTCCTCCTTTGCGGAATGGTTGTGTGTATATGTTGCAACTTGAAGATAAAAACTGAAAGTGTTAACTGCATTTTAACGTGTTTTGTCCGCCGTGTCAATATTGCGGCGCAAAAAAAAACAGAACAAATGTTTGTTGTTGGTATTGATTTGCAAAAAGCAATATGTTACAATTGAGGGACGAAGTTACAAAGAGAGTGCGGTGAAGAACGGGTGGGGAAGTTAGACAGATTGATTGAGGATATCGAACGCGCGTCGCACGACGAAAAAAGCGTACTGTCGCGCAAGGTATATTCGGATATGCCGCTTGTTTTCACCGCGTCGCAGATGCAGTCTTTTGAGCCCGATAAAATAACCCGTTTCCGTCGCGAGTTCCGAACGCGCAGCGTATACACAGCCGACCCCGAAACGTTTTTGCTGCAGGCGCGGTACATGGCGGATTTCGAGGATGATTACGGCGAAGAAGCGGAGTTTTCATCGGCTTTTCCGTCCTACTCGGCGATGAACGACAATCAGCTGCGCTCATATTTTTCGTGGAGAACAAAACTCAGGCGCGGCAACCTCAAAAAAACGTCGTTGTCTTACGCTTATGTGCATATTTTTGAGCTGCTCAATCTTGTCGGTGCGGATTCTCCGTCGGATGCGTTTGAAAAGCTCCGTGAATTTTTCGATGATTACGGTGTGCTCGACGAAACGGTGACGTTGTACCGTGCGCGGTGGCTTACCGACTTTGCGGTCTGCTACGGGCTCGAGAAGTTTTACGGCGAATTGCCGTGCGGCGACGCCGCGGACGAGAACGGCGGCATTCTGTTCGCTCCGGAAAATCATTCCGATTCCGAGCTGCTTCGCGCTGCGGATTTTTTCTCGTCCTATTCCATTCTGCATTCCGCCGTATACAAGGCTGCGCCGTATATCTGCGAGAAAGCCGTTGCGGCTGTTATTCGCGGCGGAAACGTATTTCACGCGCCCGGCGGAGTCGTCGAACGCTGCTGCAAACGTGTCAGGAAGAGTTATTTCATGTTTGCGTCCGCTATTGTGTATACCGACGACGAACAATCCGACCGATCCGTTGTGCTGCCCGACGGCAGAAAATTTTGCGAAATAAACAATCACTGGGTCAAAACGGCTTTTGTGAAAGACAGCGCACTGTCGCACGAATTCGGAAATCTTATGCGCTTCATTGATATTATTTTACGCGGGAAACTTAAAATAAGGAATAAAATCAAGCCCGTTTCACTAAACCGTGAATTGCAGAGTGCCGTCGAACGGTGCATTGACGGCGTTTTTGACGAAATTCGCCGGGAGAACATAAAAAAACGCATGGACAGCGTAAAGATTGATTTCGGAAAGCTCGACGACATCAGGCATTCGTCCGACGAAACAGGCGAGCGTCTTATGACGGATGAGGATATCGACGGTGTGTCAGCCGACGGCAGTTCCCGTGTCCGTGCCGTTTTCGATTCGCCGACGGATTCACGGACGGATTCACGGACGGATTCACGGACGGATTTGCCGACGGCTTCGCAGACGGATTCACGGACGGATTTGCCGACGGATGTACAGATGAACACGAATGCTGACAGTAAGTCTGACCTGCCGATGTCGGTGCTGCGCATTCTTCTTGACGGCGGTGATGCGTCTGCGGCGGCAAAAAGCGCAGGGGTCACGCTGTCAATGGTATGCGATGAGATAAACGAGAGGTTTTATGATGAATTTTGCGACACGGTAATTGATTTTGATAATGAAAAGCCTTTTGTCGTTCCCGATTATGTTGAAGATTTGAGAGGTATGTTTGAATGAAGATTCCCGTCAGAGTTGCATCCGTAATAATAAATTCGCTCAAGGGCGGCGTTGTGCCGCGTATTGGTTTGCCGTATATCACGGTCGGACGCGAAAATGAGATAAACGCGCTTTTGTACGATGCGCGGATAATGGAAGACGGCGGTTCGGCTTTCCGTTTTATAGTCGGCAAATACGGCAGCGGCAAGAGTTTTTTGCTGCAATGTTATCGAAATTTTCTTATGGATAGAGGTTTTGCCGTAGCTGACGCCGACCTTTCGCCCGAACGCCGGCTTACCGGAACACGCGGACAGGGGTTGTCGACATACCGTGAACTTATGCGTTCACTCGCCGTGAAAACGCGTCCCGAGGGCAATGCGCTGCCGCTTATTCTTGACAGGTGGATAGTCGCCGTAAAAAACGAGGTGACTGCCGCGCTGCCCGGTTGTGCGGGGGAAAACGAAGTGAACGAAGCGGTTGAAAACGCCGTGCGTGACCGTGCGCTTGCGCTTTGCGACATGGTGCACGGATTCGATTTCGCACGTATCCTTGTGCTCTATTACCGTTCGTTTTTGAACGACGACGCCGAACTCAAGGGCAGGATACTCAAGTGGTTCAGAGGTGAGTACAATCTGAAAAGCGAAGTCAAAAGCGAACTCGGAGTTAACATTATTATTACCGATGATGACTGGTACGACTATATAAAGCTGTTTTCGCTCTTTTTCGCGGGGGCGGGGTACACAGGGTTTGTGATTCTCATTGACGAGCTTGTGAACATTTATAAGATACCGCAAACCGTTGCACGGCAGGCGAATTATGAAAAAATACTTACTATGTATAACGACGTGATGCAGGGCAGGGCGCACCGCCTCGGCATTATCATGTGCGGCACTCCGCAGTGCGTTGAGGATACAAGGCGCGGAGTTTACAGTTACGAGGCTCTCCGTTCGCGGTTGTCGGAGGGTCGCTTTTCCGATGAAAACAGGCGAGATATGCTTGCTCCCGTGATAAAACTGGAACCTCTCACTCCCGAAGAAATGCTTATCCTGAGCGAAAAATTATCCGAAATACACGCTGTTTTGTTTGCTTACGAGCCGCGCCTTACACGCGGCGAGCTCGAACTGTTTATACGCACCGAATTCGGCAGGGTGGGCGCGGGGACGCACATAACTCCGCGTGAGGTTATAAGGGATTTGATAGAGCTGCTTGACATTATGATGCAGCATCCGGAGTATTCCGCCGAATCGCTTTTGTCAGACGGCGGTTTTTCCTTTGCCGACGGTGCGTCGGACGACGCGCAGACGGATGAATTTGCGGAGTTCAGCGTTTAACGGGAGAACAATATGGATGTTTTTGACAGATACGCGCCGTTTGTGAAAGATTTTATTTACCGCAGCCGCTGGGAAAATCTGCGTGCCGTGCAGATGGCTGCGGGTGAGGCGATTTTTGGCACGGATGACAACGTGCTGTTGTGCGCGTCAACTGCATCGGGGAAAACCGAAGCGGCGTTTTTCCCTATTTTGACGGAACTCTACGAGAATCCGCCGGCGTCGGTCGGCGCGCTTTACATAGCTCCGCTGAAAGCGTTGATAAACGACCAGTTCGTGCGCCTTGAAGACTTATGCCTTGAAGCGGATATCCCCGTGTGGCATCGGCACGGCGATGTGTCGCAGGCGCACAAAGATAAATTATTGAAAAACCCGTCCGGCATATTGCAGATAACGCCCGAATCGCTCGAAGCTCTTCTGATGCGCAAGCATGCGTATATTCCGAAACTTTTTTGTGATTTGCGGTACGTTGTCATAGATGAGCTTCATTCCCTTATGCGTGCACAGCGCGGAGGACAGACGATGTGCCTTATTGAGCGGCTCTCGCGTTTAAGCGGTTCTTCGCCGCGCCGGATAGGGTTGTCGGCGACGATAGGCGACCCCGAAAAGGCCGGTGAATTTCTGGCGATGGGTTCGGGGCGCAGCACTTTTATTCCGCAAATAGCGGCTCCGCCCGTCAAATGGCGCATTTCGATGGAGCATTTTTACGTCGCGCCGGAAAATAATCCGAGCGAGGGCAGTTTTTCAGATGAAGCCGAGCAAAATTTTGAACCGCCGGAGGATATCGCGCCGGACGGTGCAGATCCCGGATACAAGTACATTTTTGAACATACAAGAGGTAAAAAATGTCTTGTTTTTGTCAATTCCCGTGAGGAGTGCGAAGCGGTCACTTCCGCGCTGCGCCGCTACTGTGAGAAGAACGGCGAACCCGATCGATTTCTTATCCACCATGGCAATCTGTCCGCGTCTTACCGTGAAACGGCGGAAGATGCGATGAAGGATGACTCGCGCTGCGACACGACTGTGACAACCGCAACGCTCGAACTCGGTATTGACATAGGCAGGCTTGAACGTGCGTTTCAGCTTGACGCTCCGTTTACCGTTTCGTCGTTTTTGCAGCGGATGGGGCGCACGGGCAGACGCGGTATGCCGCCCGAGATGAGGTTCGTTATGCGTGAGGACGAACCCGAAATGCGTGCGATGCTGCCCGATACCGTGCCGTGGAAACTGCTGCAGGGCATTGCGCTTGTGCAGCTCTACCGCGAAGAACACTGGGTCGAACCGCCGAGCGGTGCGGGATATCCGTACAGTCTTTTGTACCATCAAACGATGTCGACGCTCGTTTCCTGCGGAGAGCTTACGCCGCAAGAGCTTGCAAGACGCATACTTACGCTCGGCTACTTTAGGAAAATTTCAACGGAAGATTACAAAACGCTGCTGTTGCATCTTATTGATATCGGGCATATTGAGCGCACCGATGAGGGCGGACTGATTGTAGGCATAAAAGGGGAGCGTACTGTCGGCAGTTTTAAGTTTTTTGCCGTTTTTCAGGAAAATGAGGAGTTCACCGTCAGAAACGAATCGCAGGAATTGGGGACGGTTGTTTTGCCGCCGCCGGCGGGTGAGAAACTTGCCATTGCAGGTCGTGTGTGGACGGTGCTCGATGTGGACCGCAAGCGTCATCTCGTGTACGTCGAACCCGTAAAAGGGCAGGTGCCGGCTTATTTCGGGCAGTGCCCCGGCGCGGTTGATACACGCGTGCTTGAGCGTATGAAACAGGCTCTTTGCGAAAGCGAAATGTACCCGTATTTGATGAAAAATGCCGCAGTGCGGCTTAAAAAGGCGCGTTTCACCGCCGAAAAAGCGGGTGTCTGTTCAGAACCTTTGATAAATCTCGGCGGCGATATGTGGTGTCTGTTCCCGTGGCTCGGATCATACGCTTTTTTGGCGTTTGAAAGATTTTTGAATATTATCTGCGGCGAACGGCTCGGACTCAAGGGTCTGTCGCCGTCGCGGCCTTATTTCATACAGTTCAAAATGAGGGTCAGCCGCACGGAATTTTTCAGAATCGTTATTGAAGAAGCGGAAAAATTTAACGACCCGTCGCTTCTTGTTTACAAAAATGAAGTGCCGGTATTTGAGAAATACGACGAATTTGTCCCCGCAGAGCTTGTGCGCAAAGGATTTGCCTTCGGCGTGTTGGACACCGACATGATGAAAAAACGAGTTATGGGTTGGAGAGAGTTTTTATGACGGACATACGCGAAAAACTTAAAATTCTGCGTGCGCCCGTCGTGCTTTACGGTACGGGCGACGGCGCGGACAGGCTTATCGACGACCTCAATCGGCTCGGCGTGGCGGTCAGCGGTATTTTCGCATCCGACGGTTTTGTCCGCAAACGCATTTTTCGCGGGGTTGAAGTCGAGAGTTTTGAGTCGCTTCTTCGTCGTTTTCCGAATATGACGGTGCTTATGTGCTTCGGCTCGGAGAGAACGGAGGTGCGTGAAAACATAAGGAAGATTTCGTTACGTGTTCCGCTTTATTTTCCCGAATATCCCGTATACGGTGACAATATATTCAACAGCGAATTCGCAAAGTTGCACCGTTCGGAGCTTGAATTTGTGCGTTCGCATCTTGCGGACGAATTGTCGGTAAGGACTTTTGACGGCATTGTTAATTTCAGGCTCACGGGCGAGCTTGACTGTTTGTTCGGTTGTGAATCGGACAACGAGCCGCCTTTTGAGTCGGCGCAGGACGTTGTGTTTGCCGACTTCGGTGCGTACAACGGTGATACTGTGGCGGAATTTGTCGGCGGTCATCCGAACTGCAGCCGTATTGTCGCCGTTGAACCCGATGCGAGAAATTACAAAAAATTGTGCGAAAATACGGCAAATTTATCAAATATCGAATGCATCAATGCGGCGGTGGGGAGCACGGACGGCGAGATGTCTGTCGCGGCAAAAAAAGGGCGCGGGACGCATGCCGCCGCAGACGGTACGCGGATTGTTGCGTGCATAACGGCGGATACGCTGCTTTTGCATGAGAGCAAACCGATTTTTATGAAAATCGACGTTGAAGGTAACGAAGCGGAATTTATTCGCGGAGCGAATAATCTGATTCTTGAAAAACGTCCGAAAATGCGAATGGCATGTTACCACAGAAGTGAAGATATTTTTTCTTTGCCGATATCAATCTTGAATATTCGCAGTGATTACCGTATTTTTCTTCGACATAAACCGTGCGTTCCGTCGTGGAATACGGACTATTTCTTTGTATAATCTTTCGGTTGATAGCAATTTTACATCAAATCGTCCGGCGTTTTTGATTTGACATTCGTGTTTCTAAGATGTATAATCTGTCTGTCAAGACAAAAAAACAGCCGCTTCACGCGGCGGGGGAAAGATTAAAAATGAAAACAAAGCAATTGCTGAAGATAATACTGTCGCTGGTGCTTGTCGCTGCCGCGTTTACGGTATCGTACACGGTAACGTTGAGCGTCGAAAGAAAAAAATACGCGGGAACGGCTTTCCGTTCGGTTCAGTCCGAAGCTGCCGTGACCGCCGTCGGCGCAGCCGCGGAAAACGGCGAAAATGCAGCCGACGAAGCTGCCGCCAACGAAACTTCCGCTAACGGAACAGCCGAAACGGCGGACGGTGCAGCCGCTGCGCAGACGACCGAAAACACGGCGGAGTCATCGCTGCCGACCGCTGCCGAAACCGATGATAAATTGCCTGAGCCGACTATTGTCAATATGCCGTCTGACGATACATGGTGTTATGTTTTGCTCAACAAATATTATAAGATGAATGATACTTATGAGCCGCATCTCGACGAGTGCATCGAGGGCACGTCCGTTTATCTTGATAAAAATGTAGCCGAGAAATTTATTGAAATGTACAATGCTGCGCTCGAAGACGGCGTAACGCTTACTCCCGTATCCGGTTATGTCAGTCCCGACAGGCAAAAACGTGCGTTCGACAAGCAGACGGAGCAATTTGTATCCGAGGGTTATACCGAGGAAAAAGCGGAATCTTTGGCGTCGTTTACCGTTCTTCCCGTCGGCTGCAGCGAGCACAATTACGGTCTTGCGATAGATATCGGCGTCTGCTCCGCCGAATTTGCCGAAACTCCCGCCTATACGTGGCTTAAAGCGCATGCGGCGGAGTACGGATTCATCGAACGGTACACGGCAGAAAAAGAAAGCGTCACGCACTTCAACGCTGCGCCGTGGCACTGGCGTTATGTCGGTGCGGCTGCCGCAAAAGAGATGAACAGCAAGGGCGTTTGCCTTGAAGAATACGTCGGCTTTGTTAACTGATTAATTCCATCGGATTTGTCATTCGCGACATTATGTACGTGTTTAGTATGAATACGGGTTTGCAAAAAGCGTAATAACGCGTTAGTTATACGAAAAACACACACCGTCGGGCGTCCGTGCCCGGCGGTGTGATTGGTTAAAGGTGATTTTTGTTAAAACGACCGGCGGTGTAAACTAACCGGACGGGGTGGATTCCTGCCGGCTTATTTTAGTTCATCGTTGTAGTGGGCGCGTTCGCCGCCGATGAATTTCGGACGGGTTCTCGCGGCTGCAACAAGCGCGTCGCCCACGCGGTTGTTTTCGAGCCGTACCGGCACCGCAACCTCTTTCAGGTGCATACCGATCATCGTAAGTCCGATGTCAAGTCCCGCATCGGCTTTGATGTGCTCGAGCGCGACGGGGTCTGTCAGCGAGTGATAGCATGCAGTTGCGAACGAACCGCCCGCTTTCGGGAACGGCACGACATTTACTTCATCGCAGTTCCCCGCAGCCGCACGTTCGGTTATTATTGCGCGGTTGAGATGTTCGCAGCACTGCGCGGCTACGAATACGCCGCGTTCGTCGCACGCCTGTTTTATTCCGTCGAAAAGCGACTGCGCCGTTTCGGGACTGGAATACGTGCCGATTTTTTCGCCGAGTATTTCACTTGTTGAGCAGCCGACGACAAGAATCCTGTTTTTGCTTAGATTCGCCGTTTCTATTATTTCTTTTGCTGCAAGATAACCTTGCTTTTTGATTTTTTCAAGTTCCGTAAAAATGCCTTCTTTTTTTATATTTCGGTTTGAATTGTTGCAAGATATTTTATAATGTGCTTACGCCTTATTATTCCTATGAACATATTGCGGTCGTCCACAACAGGTACAAAATTCTGACTGTATGCACGCGTCAGGATTTCGTCAATCGATGCACTTGCGTTTACCGGGTGGTAGTCCTTGTGCATTATGCTCCTAAGCTCCGTTTGCTCGAGCTTTTTTATGTCGGGGTTGTCGTTATTGTAAAGCGCCCATAAAAAGTCGCCCTCGGTGACAACGCCGACATAATGTCCTTCCTTGTCAATGACGGGAATTGCAGCATAACCGTGGAATTTCATTTTTTCGAGTCCCTGACGAACCGAGGACTCGACATTTATGTATTCGACATCGGCTTTCGGTGTCAAAAAACGTAGAATGTTCATTTTCTCTCCTGTTTAATTCAAAATGAGCCTGTACCTCGGCTTTTATCAGCTTACAACGGAGTGCTTAATGCACGCTTAAATTCCGAAGTATTTTTTTGCATTTCGGAAAGAAATCCCCTTTACGATGGCTGAAAGCGTTTCTCTGTCATCGGGATATTCGCCGTTTTCGACGAATGTGCCGAGCATGTCGCAGAGGATGCGCCTGAAGTACTCGTGGCGCGGATACGACAGAAACGAGCGGGAGTCCGTGACCATGCCGATGAACGCCGCGAGCACTCCGAGGTTGCCGAGCGTTGCAAGCTGTGCTTTCATGCCGTCTATGTTGTCGTTGAACCACCACGCCGAGCCGAATTGCAATTTGCTTATCGCTTCGTCCGTCTGAAAGTTGCCGAGCATCGAGCCTAAAACGATGTTGTCCTTCGGATTGAGGGCGAAAAGAATCGTCTTAGGAAGAAGATTTTCTTCGTCGAGCGAGTCGAGCAGGCGCGACAGTTTGCGTGCGCATCCGACGTCGTCGACGGAGTCGAAACCCGTGTCGGGACCGAGTGCGGCGAACATCCGCGTGTTGTTGTTCCTCATCGGACCGATATGCATTTCCGACGCCCAGCCGCGCTTTGCGTATTCCTTCGATAAAAATCGGAAAAGCTCCGTCTTGTATGATTCCGTTTCATCGGGTGTGAGCGCGACGCTGTTTTTCGCTTTTGTAAACACGGCGTTGAGTGTGTCTTCGTCGGCGCGTCGGTACGGAACCGGCGAAAAAGCGTGATCCGCCGCACGGCAGCCGAGAGATGCGAACAGTTCAATGCGTGAGAGCAGGGCGGTTTTAAGTTCCGCGTAGGAATTTATATCCGAACCGTACTGCTGTTCGAGCGCCTTGAGCCACGGGACAAACGTCGGCGATTCCGCCGCAAGAGCTTTGTCGGGACGAAACGCCGGAAGCACCTTTACCGCAAAATCGCCTTCCTCCGCCAAAAGACGGTGGTACATAAGATCGTCGGCGGGGTCATCGGTGGTGCAAACGCAAATGACGTTTGATTTTGTGATAAGTTCACGCGGTGTGAATCCGCCGGATTGTATCATCGCGTTCGTTTTTTTCCATATCGCGTCGGCGGTTTTTTCGCTCAGCGGTTCGTAAATGTCAAAATACCGCTGAAGCTCGAGATGCGTCCAGTGGTACAGCGGGTTGCCTATGAGCAGCGGCATGCACCGTGCCCACGCGTTGAATTTTTCCCGTCCGGACGCGTTGCCCGTGATGTATTTTTCCGAAATGCCCGCGCCGCGCATTGCTCTCCATTTGTAGTGATCGCCGGATAGCCAAAGTTCGGCTATGTCGTGCGGCGTGTTGTTCTCGTAAATCTCTTTCGGAGAGAGGTGGCAGTGCCAGTCGAATACGGGTTCGTTTTTGCAGTCCTCGAACAGCCGTTTTGCCGTTTGCGTGGAAAGCAGGAAGTCTTTATCCATAAAGTTCTTCATTGTTTTTTCTCCGTTTCCGTTTCATTTCGTTTTTTTTGTTTTGCTGCGCCCGGAGCACGCGTATTTGCAGCGGCTCCGGCCTGTTTTTGTTGTCGGATTCAGCCGAGTTTTACCGTTTTTATCGCGCCCGTGGGGCATGCGTTCGCGCACGCGCCGCATGCGGTGCATTTCATGTTATCGACCGATGCGACGAAATTTTTAACTTTCACAGCTTCGTTCGGACACACTTTTTCGCATTTCATGCAGCCGATGCACCCGACGGTGCAATCCTTGCGGGTTGTTGCGCCCTTGTCGCGGTTTACGCACATGACCGCTGCGGTCAGCTGACCTTTCGGCATCAGCGCGATAATATTTTTCGGGCAGGTGTCGATGCATTTTTTGCAGGCGCGGCACAGCGACGGACTTACGACCGCGACGCCGCTGCAGAGCATTATCGCGTCGTAGGGGCATGCGCGTGCGCAGTCGCCCAGACCAAGACAGCCGTATTTGCACGATTTGCCGCCGTCGAACAGCTGCGCCGCCATTACGCAGCTTTGCACTCCGTCGTATACCGCGTCGGATTTTGCTTTGTCGGGCGTTCCGGCGCATCTTACCACTGCCGTCATCGGGATAAATTCACTTGCGGCAAGTCCCATAATCGACGCAATTTTTTGCGAAACTTCGCTGCCGCCGGGGTTGCAAAGTCCCGTTTCCGTCGTTTTTCCCGACGATAAGGCGGCGGCATATCCCGAGCATCCCGAAAAACCGCACGAACCGCAGTTTGCGCCGGGCAGTATTTCTTCTATTTCGGCTGCTTTTTCGTCAACCGGCACAGCCATTACTTTTGAGAGCACCGCAAGCAGAAAACCCGCGAGGATGCCTATTCCCGCCACTATCGCGACGGCGATTAAAATTCCGTTCACAGTTTTTCTCCTTTCTCACATGAGCCCCATGCCCTCTACAATGCCCGAAAAGCCCAGAAAACTCAGCGACACTATAGATGCGGCGATAAGTGTTATCGGAAGTCCTTGCAGCGATTTCGGAATATCCGCCGCTTCAAGACGTGAGCGGACGCCCGAAAACAGCACCATTGCAAGCATGAATCCCGCACCGGCGGCGAACGAATTTACCATTGCGTGACCGAATCCGAAGCCGTATGCGGCGTAGCCGGTTATGTTTTCGATGTTGAGAATCACGACGCCGAGCACTGCGCAGTTTGTGGTTATAAGCGGAAGATAGATGCCGAGTGAATTATAAAGCGGCTTCATGTATTTTTTCATTACTATCTCAACCATTTGCACGAGAGCTGCGATAACGAGAATAAAAACGATGGTTTGCAGATATCCGAGTCCGCATTTCTCAAGCAGCGTGTTGAGCGGATATGTTGCGGCGGTGGAGAGCAGCATTACGAATATGACCGCCGCGCTCATGCCGAGGGCGGTGTTGAGTTTTTTTGAAACGCCCAAAAACGGACATATTCCGAGGAATTTCGAGAGGGTGAAATTTTGCGTCAGGATGCCCATTACGAGCAGTGCGATATAGAATTTCATTTGGCTTCGCCCTCCTGTCTTTTTCCGCACGCGGCGGCATGCGGACAGCCTTCGCATCCGTTAAGACTTGCACGTTTCATGCCTTTTTTCTCCGCAAGTTTGTTCGCGAGTGCCATGAGAAGACCGAATACGAAAAATCCGCCTGCGGGAAGAATAAATATCGTCATCGGAGCAAGGCCCGCTTTTGAGAGAGCCTGCGTAAAGTCGAAGCCTTTGAACGACGAGCCTATCATTGTGTCAAGTCCGGTGAGGAAAGTGCCCGCGCCGAGTATTTCTCTTACCGTTCCCATGCAAAACAGCGCGGCGGTGAAGCCGATGCCCATGCCCAACCCGTCGACAGCCGACACGAGAACGGGATTTTTGCCGGCGAACGCTTCCGCTCTGCCGAGAATGATGCAGTTTACAACTATAAGCGGCAAAAATACGCCGAGAGATTCGTTCAGCGCCGGAACAAATGCTTTGACAAGCATCTGAACCATCGTGACAAAAGACGCGATTATTACTATGTATGCGGGGATTCGCGCTTTTGGCGGGATAACCTTTCGCAGCGCGGATATCGCCATGTTTGAGCACACGAGAACTATCGTCGCCGCAATGCCCATGCCCAGTCCGTTTACGACGCTTGTGGAGGTGGCAAGCGTGGGACATGTGCCGAGCACAAGACGTAAAACGGGATTCTCGCGTAAAAAGCCTTTTGTAAGCTCTTTGCAGTAGTTGTATTTTTTCTTTTCTGCCATTTCGTTAGTCCTCCTGTCCCGAAACGCGGGAGTAAAGCGACAGCGCGTCATTTACGGCGTTCGTTACGGCTTTGCTCGTCACGGTTGCGCTCGTTATCGCGAGTATCTCTC
>CAVKLD010000031.1:0-21619 GCA_963657065.1 bacterium | reverse complement strand
ACTTTGCCAAGCGTGAGTTTCAGGCGTTGTGGCGTGAGATCAACCACAAGTACGCCTACACCGTCGATTTTGACAGCACCGAGCTGATTCGCAACGCCATCGCTCATATTGATGAAAAGCTCTTTGTTTCCGAACTGCAATACACGACGACCATCGGACGGCAGAAAACGGAGATGAATGAGTACGAGATCGAGCGGGGGGCTTCCTTCACCGGCGAAAAGACTCGGACGCAGACGCTCAAACACGCCGAAACCAGTCAGATCAAGTACGACCTCATCGGGAAAATCGCAGAGGGCACCGTTCTGACACGGCGCACGGTTTCTGCGATACTGCAAGGTAGCCGTGTAGACAAGCTCTATATGTTTAAGAACAACCCGGAGGAGTTCATCACGAAGGTCATCCGGCTCATCAATGAGCAGAAAGCCACGATGATCGTGGAGCATATTTCCTACGACACCATTGAGGGCGAATATGACAGTTCCATCTTTACGGCTGAAAAGGCAACACAGAGCTTTGATAAGGCGTTCCTCGCAAAGAAAGCCATTCAGGACTATGTGTTCACGGACGGCTCTGCCGACAAGAGCATTGAGAGAAAGTTTGCTGAGGATTTGGATGCGGCAGACGAGGTGTGTGTCTATGCCAAGCTGCCGAGAACCTTCCAGATCCCTACTCCGGTGGGCAACTATTCGCCGGACTGGGCAATCGCTTTCTATGAAGGTAAAGTTAAGCACATTTTCTTCATAGCCGAAACAAAAGGCACAATGGAAAGCCTTGAGTTGCGTCCCATTGAGCAGGCAAAAATCTCTTGTGCCAAGAAGCTGTTTAACGAGATGTCCACAAGCAATGTGGTGTACCACGATGTAGACAGTTATCAAAGCCTGCTGAACATAATGAACTCGATCTGAGGTGATGAAATTGGGCAAGGCATATTGGACACAACATACGCATCTGTTCAAAAAGGATGAGTATGAATGTTCTGCCTGCGGTGCAATGTATGATAAGCCCTGTGCTGTTTGTCCAAACTGCAACTCGCAGATGGGCAAAGCAAAGTATGATGCCTCGTGGGTTGATGAGATGGCGGAATATGATGAGATTTTTGGCGACGGTGACGACTGAAACCGGTCGCAAAGTGAAAGGCGGTGAATCAAGTGGCAAAGAAAAACGGCGGTTTATTCGGAGGACTGTTTGACTTTAACGGCGATGGGAAGACCGATCCTGGTAAAGAATTTATTGCATATATGATATTCGAGGAATGTGTGAAGGGCAAAGACGATCGAAATCGGAATGGTTCAGGTGAAATTGAGGGTTGGGAAAAAGAAATTGCCGAGTATATTGACCAAACCGAACAGCAGAGCGACAAGTACGCCTATTCCCGCAGATATGCTTGGAGAAAGATCGTTCCAAATGGCGAAAAGTACAATTTAGACCCGCTTTATTATAAATCCGAGCAGAAGTATATTGAAGCGCTTCGAGAAAGAAAATACGGCTGGCGAGAATGGTATAAGGGGCGGGACACCCTCGGCTTGAATGTCGGAGACTTTGAAACGCAAGAGGATTTCCGAGAAGCATTTAATGCTCAAATGGCTGAAAAACGGCAAAATGAACGGGAGAAGCGAGAAGCAGAACGGCTGCAACGGCAAAAAAAAGCCTCGCTGACAGAAAAGAGAATATAGAAGATAAGACAATCCATACGATTTGCGAAGTGATTTTTGCCCACGCAATGCACCCCTACAACTACAAAACAGATGACCCGACTATCAGATTGGGCGTTCAAGCGCTTGTTCCGGTCGGAGATTCGGAAGCCGTAGGAACGGTTGTTTCTGTCGGTCAATTTTTGCGTTTTGCAGCTCCTTTTCCGATAGATAAAATGAAGTCAATTATCCGGAAAGTCACAGACGGTTCGGATAACGCAGAAGGACGGTGCTAATATGAACAATCAGCCCCCTAAAATTGATGTGAGCCGGATTCCCGAATGGCAAATGAACCGGCTTTGTCGAACACTTCTTGACGCCTGCAAGAGATATTATTCCGACCCTGAAAATGTGCGGAAATATGAAGAATGGAAAGCGTCCGGACTGACAATCCAAGAATGGAACGAAAAGCAAAAACAGCATCGAGGTGAAGCGCAGTGTTAGAACACTTACACTTTAGCTACGGGGGATTTGCTGTCGGCTGTACCGACATAGACATCACCGTCAAGAACGGCATAGTAACTGCAAAGGTGGCGTCCATAGTCAATCCGGATGAGATTGCGCCAATTCATCTGAGCAAAAAAGCATCCCAAAAGTGGCTTGCAGCTCTTGATGAACTGAAAGTAACCAAATGGCGGGCGTATTATGTCCCAACCGGTGCTATGGTTCTTGACGGTATTCAATGGAGCTTGGATGTTAAGTATGAAGGAAAGCGCTGCCGCCATATTCAAGGCGACAACGCCTTTCCAAGCGATTGGTACTATTTCCTTGATTTGATGGAGCGCTTCTACTCTTTCTCGGAAGCAGGACAGATTGATAAGGCAGAGCTTTATATTGAAATACATCACGACATTCCCGATGACAGCATTGGTTTTGCGTTCACCCAAAGAGACAGGCTAACCATTGACCGCAGAAAGAGAGTAATCAAGCATAAGCGAGAGGACGGAAATACCACTATAACAAATTCTGTTGTTGGGGACGAAGCAGATGATGTTTTGTGGCGCATCGAGACTTTGATGCCGAAAATAAACGCTTCCGTTCTTCCCGAAAGCAAGTCTGCTCCGATTCTGAATTTGACCGTGACTTATCATACCGGCGAAACCGTTAAAGTGCGTACTGCTTATGACCGCTTGGGGTTGCCATATGAATGGGACGAGTTCGCATCAAGCATTTTAAGATGCTTTAGCCGATACGGATACAGCGGCTTGCTTCTTTCAAAAAGCATATATATGTCAGGAAGAAAAGATGGCGAGTATATCTATTTGAGCGTGTCGTTTCAGAATAGTGAAAGCGGAAAGCTGTATTACTATCTGACGGATGACGACAATATCGCTGTTGACGATCAAGTGGTTGTTCCGGTTGGAAACGAAGGGAAACAGCGTATTTGCAATGTGGAAAAGGTTGAATATTATGCCGCCAACGAAGTGCCGATGCCGGTCAACAAAGTGAAACATATCGTCGGTAAATTCAACCCTTACGAGCCAATAGATTGTCCTGTCTGCAATAAAGCAATATCAAATGACGACTGCTATGAAATCGCACTGTGTTCCGAGGGAATTGGCTGCAAGAATGGTGTTGATGGCGTTGCTTCACGGGAACAGATAGAAAACCGTAAAACGGAATGCCTGAATTGCAAATATCACGCAGATTAAAGGAGGGACGGCGTTGTTTGCACACAAATACATATATACTGCGCCGTCACTTTCGACGGACAAAGTTCCGTTCCCACTTGATAAAACAAAAGGCATTGTGTCCAAATGCGGATTTTGGGGAGAAGCAAAAATCAAAAATCACAATGATGCCCTCGCAAAATGCAAGGCTGGAGCCTTGGATATTTCCGTGTTTGCCGTAAAAACAAAGAAGGGTTATGTGGAAGTCATAACAACTGCCGAAGAACGGGAGCATTTTAAGAAAAACAAGACTTACAGCCGATTCTTTCTTATTGAGGCGTTCCCTCCAGCCGTGCCTGAACAAGTTGCAAGCAGACCGCCGGAGTGGAAGGAAAGAATGAAGGACTTGAGAACCCCGAAAAATGAGAAAAATTTAGGCTGGATAGATGAAATCGAGATGATTGAGGATATGTTTCCTGGTCAATAGGGAAACGAGTAGTGTTGGGAGCTGAGAAGATTGACCTGTTATGAGCTGAAAAATCGGTTCTTTTTTGAATTTGTTGATTCGTGCGGTGTTCTTTGTGCAACGCCGGTTGAACTGTATAATGCTGTGAACTCAATAGATGATGCTGAGGGTTGGAGTCTTGACCAGCTTCAGGCAAAATTCGATGAGCTTGAAGCTGCGCTGGAGGAGTTAGAAGATAATATGCCTTCTGACAAGGTTCGTAGCTGCTTTTTTATTGCCTATTTGCCGACAGCAGCCGTGAAAGATGTTTTCTAAAAATGAGATCGCATTTTTCACCAAGTTATAAGCAGCTTAGGCGAAGCGAATTGAATAGGACGAGTTGAAAGAAGAAGCCGTTGTAGCCATCAAGTATGCAGCATACCACTGCTTTCGGACGGCTGATGATTTGTCAGTGCGGAAACAAGTTCAACTTGCGGTTTCATTCTCGTGACGGACGGACAGCCGACCTTTTCGCTTGCGCCGAAAAAAAACATCCCGCAGCAATCGAGCTGCAGGGTGTTTTGTCGGTTGAACCGCACTGTCGGATTCAACAGTGTTCAAAACCGCAATCGCAAACCTTTTTTATCTTGAACATCATCCGAAAAAAGCAGATTGCAAATTACATAAAGCAAAGTCCAAAAATGACGTTCTGCGGCAAATGCGACTACATTCAGCAATTAAAAGTGTACAGGTCGAAATAAACAGAGTTTTTGCTTATCGGTTATTTCTTTTTCGAATTTTTTGCCGCTTTCCGGGATTTCTTTTCCGCGGCAATTTTCTTTTTTGCCGCTTTCATTGCCTCTTTTTCGGCTGCTCTTTCGGCGCTGAGTTTCTTTTCCGCTTCGGCATCGGCGGCAATTTTGGCATCGTTTCTCGCTTTTGCGTCGTCATAAAGTGCTTCGACCTCGTCGAAACGGTCATAGTCGCGCTCCTGCGCGATGAGCTTCGCGGCGTCGGTATACGCCTTTGCGCTTCTGTTCCAAACGGAATACGCCTTGTTTTCGTTTTTGAGTTTTGCCTCGTTCTCGCGTTTATCAGCGGAAATGCGTTTGAGCTGCGCATGAATCGCGTCCGTCTTCGCGGTATCTTTCTTTTCGCGCGCAACGGAAAGCTCCATAAACGCAAGACGTCTTTCCTCGTCGAGCCTGTCGGCTTCATCGAAAAGCGTTTTGAACACGGATGTGTCATATTCCGGCACTCCGTCCGGGTAGTGCTTAAGGGCGGTGCGCTTGCCGTGCAGCAGAACTTTCGCCTCATCTATCAAATCCTTGCGTATCTGTCTTTGCAGCGCGTCGTTTTTCGGATTGGGAAGGGCCTTTGCCGCTGCAAGTACGCCGTCATCAACGGTAAGAACTCCGGAAAGTCCCGCAGCATACACCTTTTTCGCGCGTTCGAGCTTCGCCTGCACCGCCTTATCTGAAAACTTGTTAAGCTCCCCGACGGCTATTTTCGAAACCTCAATCTCTTCGTTAAATTCCCGACGGCGGCGATACTCCTTCCTTGCAGCCTTTACGGCGGCGCGATCGCCCGTTTTCTTCGCTTCTTTTATGATATCCTTCGACAGCACATACGGCTCAGCGGCGGCATTTTTCTTCGACTCCCTTATAAGCTCCACGGCTTCGACGAGGTCGGCGTCGCGTGACACTCCGTTGCCAAAGTCCTCAAAAAGCGCACGTATCTTGAGAATGCGCACCATGCCGCGCTGCTTTGTTTCGGAGAGGTCATAGAAGAAATACGGTATAACATTCAACGCCGCGCCGACGACGGAAAGAAGAATAAGCAGATTTATAAGGCTGAAAAGCGTGTCCTGGTCATACTTGAGTATGTCGTAAGCGTTTTCGTAGCCGTTGTGCGAATTGATGCCGAAGTGGTCGAATATCGCGGGTGTAACCGTGCCCGTGGCAAGAGTTATGAGCTGGCTGATGATTCCGACGGCTGCAAACATTCCGTCGATGCGTTCACCCGAAATGTACTGCTGATAGTCGCGGATGTCGGCGTTTACGGTGGGATTCAGAATGTGCGCGAACGATCCTACAAGCGCATTCATGTACACGCACACCAAAACAAGCCATATCGAGTGTACAGTGTTGATGGACGGCCACATTGCGGCGATAAAAATTATGTTAAAAATATTCGTGACAATAAGAACCTTTTTCTTGCCCCACTTGCGAATCGCCAGCGGTGCGCCTATCATGCCCCAGAGAGATGCATTGCCCGAAATGAGCGTTATAAGCGAATACTGCGCGTCGGTGCACATTTTTCCGTAATTATAGAGCCAGTTGAGAATATATCCGTTGTTGCTTTCGAGAAATCCTATCCAACCCGCAAGCGAAATAATCCAAAAATACTTGTTCTTTGCGACTGCGCGGAGAGCGTCAAGAAAGCGTATCTGCACAACGTGCGTTTTCGCCTGAACTATGTTTTCCTCCGTGTAGGCGAATATCAGTATCGAGAGTACAATGCCTATTATCGCCGTCGGCGGGAACAACGCCTTGTAGACACGGATATCGTACATATCGTCGAGGTTCATCCATTTTACTATCAGCGGCAGTATGGGATAAAGTATCGACGGCGCGAACGAATAAACGACCGATTTTATCGACGAAATATCGGCGCGTTCCTGCGTGTCCGGCGACATAACGAGGATGAGGTTATCGTATGCTTCATACATAAAATTGTAGAAGAACTGAAGCGCGAGATTTATGACAAACGCGACAATCCATCTGATTGCCATCGAGGAAATCTTCGTATACGGAAACCAAACCATCAGGCACGACAAAATCGCGGTAGGCACACCCATCGACAAAACATACGGACGGTACTTGCCTTTTGCGTTGCGCGAGTTGTCGATTATCCTTGCACGGATTCCGGTAAAGAAAATGTTAATGAAAAATGTAATGTACTGCATCGCAAGCAGGTTTTCGGGAGCAAGTCCCGTCGCGTTTGAAATAACGACGTTTGTGGATGACACCATTACAATGCCGCAAATGTACATAATGCAGTAAAATCCTATTCCGCCGACGGAATAAGAGAAAATGCTGCGGTAATTCACGTATCTGCCTTTCGGCGGTTTTCTCCAATACACTGCCGCGTCTGACAGTATGTTTTTAACTTTCTGAAGCATTTTTGTCAATACACCCCCGTTTGATTATACACCGTCTATTTTAACAAATTAAGCGGACGGATTCAATATTTTTTTTGGTAATAATCTGTTTTTTTCGCAAGAATCGTATACTTTGCGAGCGTTTTGTCTTTTTTCGCGAAAAAGGTGTTTATTTTATTCCTCCCGTATGGTAGAATATACACGGAACAAATATCAAACCATACATGATTTTCGGGAGAAACATATGCAAATGGAATTCTGCGTCCCCTGTCTGCTCGGACTTGAGGGACTTATTGCCGACGAATTAAAACAGATGAATGCCGAAAACGTGCGCGCGGAAAACGGGCGCGTACTTTTTTCGGGTGACGAATACACGCTTGCGCGTGCAAACATACGCTCACGGTTTGCCGAACGCATTCTCATAATGCTCGGCTCTTTCGAAGCACACTCGTTTGAGGATCTCTTTCAGGGCACAAAAGCTCTGCCGTGGGAAAACTGGATAGGCAAATCCGACGCGTTCCCCGTAAAGGGATACTCACTCAATTCCGACCTTTTCAGCGTAAGCGACTGCCAGTCCATAATAAAAAAAGCTGTAGTGGAACGGCTGAAAACCAAATACCGTATACCGTGGTTCGACGAAACGGACAGCCTTTACCAGATTCAGTTCTCGATAATGAAAAATAACGTGTCGCTGTTCATCGACACATCGGGAAAGGGTCTTCACAAGCGCGGATACCGTCCTGCGGCAAACGCCGCGCCGCTCAAGGAAACGCTTGCCGCCGCCATGTGTTCGCTTGCTCATCTGCGGCACTATCACACGCTCTATGACCCGATGTGCGGTTCGGGCACAATAATAATCGAGGGCGCACTCATGGCTCTGAACATCGCCCCCGGCATACAACGGCGTTTCACCGCCGAAACATGGAGCCAATGTCCGCCGGAGGTATGGCGAAAAGAACGCACCGCCGCACGTGAGGAAATGCGCCGCGACATAGAGTTTCACGCGTACGGCTCCGACATCGACGAAGCCGCGCTTGAAATCGCACGCGAGAACGCAAAACGCGCCGGAGTGGAAAAATACGTCACTTTCACAAAAGCAGACGTGCGCAATTTCGAACCGGTAACGGAAAAAGCGACGGTAATATGCAACCCCCCGTACGGCGAACGTCTTCTTGACGCGCAAAGCGCACACGAAATATATAGAGTTCTCGGCAAACGCTTCACCCCGCAAAAAGGCAGAAGTTACGAGATAATCACAGCAGACGAAGAATTTGAAAAAATGTTCGGCAGAAAAGCCGACAAGCGCAGAAAACTTTACAACGGCATGATAAAATGCCAAGTATATATGTATTTCAAATAAAACAGTGCGGAGGCAACGACATGTTTAAAGTGCTCATTCTTGAAGATGACCTCGAGCTCAACCGCTCCATGTGCGCATTTTTGCGTCAGAACGGCTACGAACCAACAGGCTGCGAAAACGCACGCGACGCATACGACGCTCTGTTTTCGGCAAAATATGACCTGATAATAGCAGACATAATGCTCCCCGGCATCGACGGTATAGAATTTGCCGCCTCGGTTCGCGAGGAGAACAAGGACATTCCAATGATGTTTGTAACCGCACGCGACGATTTTATAACAAAAAAACGAGGCTTCAACGCGGGTGTGGACGACTACATGACAAAACCCGTTGACCTCGACGAGTTGCTGCTGCGCATCGGCGCGCTGCTTCGCCGCGCAAAAATAGTAAGCTCTAAAAATCTGACCGTAGGGTCGTTTTCAATGGACGCCGACGCATACACCGCATCGTGCGGCGGCGCATCTGTGCCGCTTACCGTGCGCGAGTTCAATATCCTGTACAAGCTGCTCTCATACCCCGGAAAAACTTTTACACGCTATCAGCTCATGGAGGAATTCTGGAGCGCGGAAAGCTCTTCCGGTCCGAGAACCGTGGACGTGTACATGGCAAAAATACGCGAGAAAGTCGAGTTCTGTCCCGACTTTGACATAATCACCGTGCGCGGACTCGGCTACAAGGCTGTAATAAAAAACGAAGAGTAACGGACTATGAATCACAAGAAAGAGAACAAACGCGTCAAGCGCGGCATTTTCGGCATAAAAAGCTATATTGTTGTCTTTTTGGGTGTTTTCGCAGGAACAGCACTGTGCGTCTATCTCGTCATGCACGGTCTGGCGGACGAACTGCCGCCGATAGCAGTAAACAAGCTGGAAATACTCGGCGACATTTTCATGATATCGCTCGGATACACTTTGATAGTGCTCATTTATCGCGGATTAACCATTGAAAATCCCACAAAACGCATACTCGACGCAACAGAGAAGATAGGCAAGGGCGATTTCTCTGTGCGTATAAAACCGATAAACAAGGGCGGGCGCACAAACGAATACGACGTAATAATAGACGACCTGAACAAGATGGTAACGGAGCTGGGGACGATCGAAACGCTGCGCACGGATTTTGTTGCCAATGTATCGCACGAGTTAAAAACTCCTCTTTCCGTAGTGCAAAATTATTGCATTTTACTGCAAAATCCCGATATCACAACAGAAGAACGCGCTCAGTACATCAAGAGCATAACAGCGGCGACAAAACGTCTGACGGAACTTATAAACAATATTCTCAAACTGAACAAACTTGAAAATCAACAGATATTTCCCGAATTTTCCACCGTGAATCTCACCGAAAATCTGTGCGAGAGCATTCTGCTCTTCGAAAAAGAGTGGGACAGCAAAAACATTGACCTGCAAACGGATATTCCCGATGACATTTTTCTGCGCGGCGACAGCGAACTTTTGTCGCTCGTGTGGACAAACCTGCTCTCGAACGCGCTCAAATTCACGCCGGACGGCGGAACGGTGGCGGTAAGCGTTACGACCGCCCCGCAATTCATTACCGTATCGGTAGCGGACAGCGGATGCGGCATTTCGGAAGAAGCGATACCGCATATTTTCGAAAAATTCTATCAGGCGGAAAAAAGCCGTTCGCTGCAGGGCAACGGTCTGGGGCTTGCGCTTGTCAAGCGCGTAGTTGATATTCACGGCGGAATGATATCCGTCGACAGCGTCACCCGGCAAGACTATTCAAAAACACCGTCCGACGGCAAGCGTGCACACGGCACAACATTTACCGTAACACTGCTTAAAGACGCACAATGACGCGCCGCATACGACGCAAACCTAATACGAACTTTAAAAAATTTCAAAAAACTATTGACAAATCTTTTTTTCGGGTTTATTATAGTGACAAATCACAACCGATGAGGAAGAGTGAGTAGACGTTACTCCTTTTCACACAGAGAGCCGCCGGCGGTGGAAACGTGGCAGAAAAAATAACGTCGAATGGACTTCCGAGGGCAAACGGAAAGAAAGCATCAGCTTTTGAGTATGTGCGACGGAGTAGGGTTCTCCGAAAACAAAAATCGGCATATGTCAGTATGCGCAGAGAGGACGCATAAGCGTCAAGCAGGGTGGCACCGCAGGAATTGTTTCCTGTCCCGGCAATTTTATAGCCGGGACGGGATTTTTTGTGTTTTCCGACACCCGACGGAAAGGAAAAATAAAAAAATTATGTTTATACTCTCAAAACGATGGCGTCAGCCGAATATTCCACGAAAAATGCACCGGCAACCGGGCAATCAAAATAAATAAACCAAAAACAAATACTTGAACAAAAATTCAAATTTCAAAACAGGAAAGGAACAACAGTCATGAAAAATCTTAAAAAAGCAATCGCTCTCGTCATTGCGGCTCTTATGACAGCCGCGTTCGCCTCCTGCGGCGGCAATACGGACACAACCACTTCCGCGTCCTCCGACGCCGGCACTGCTGCAGATACCGCGAAAACGTATAAAATAGGTATCTGCAACTACGTCGACGACGCATCACTCAACCAGATAGCAGACAACATCACGTCGCAGCTCAAAAAACTCGGCACGGAAAACAACGTAACTTTCGAGATTGAATACGACAATTGCAACGCGGATAAAAACGTCCTTACACAGATAATCACAAATTTTGAAGCGGAAAAAGTCGACCTTATGGTAGGCATTGCGACACCCGTTGCCACGGCAATGCAGGCGGCAACCGCCGACAGCGGTACTCCCGTCGTTTTCTCGGCGGTATCCGACCCGATGTCGGTTGAGCTTGTATCATCACTCGAAAAACCCGGCGCAAACATCACGGGCACTTCCGATTTCCTTAACACCGACGCGATATTCGATATAATGTTCGCGCAGAACCCCGACATAAAGACAGTCGGACTTCTCTACGACGTGGGTCAAGATTCTTCTGCGACTCCCATCGCGGCGGCTAAGGCATACCTCGACAAGAAAGGCGTCGCGTACAAAGAGTACACGGGCACAACGGTCGACGAAGTAAGACTTGCGGCGCAGTCAGCCGTACTTGACAAAGTCGATGCGGTGTTCACTCCCACCGACAACACGATAATGAAATCGGAACTTTCGATTTATGAAACTTTTGCACAGGCAAAGATTCCCCACTACACGGGCGCGGACTCTTTCGCACTCAACGGCGCGTTCATGGGTTACGGTGTTGACTACGCAAACCTCGGAGTTGAAACGGCGAACATGATAGCCGACATCCTTGTAAACGGCAAGAACCCCGGCGACGTTCCCGTTTTGACTTTCGACAACGGCACGGCAACGGTAAACACCGACATATGCAAAGAGCTCGGACTTGACTATGACGCTGTGGCAAAGACATTCGCACCGTTCTGCACAAAGGTTCAGCCTATTCAAACGGCGGAAGAATTCGAATAATCAACACTTACATACATTAAGGCGGTAACATATGAATGTAATCGGAATGTTGGCGCAAACGGCTTTTGAGCTTGGACTTATAAGTTCGCTGACCGTACTCGCGCTGTATTTAAGTTACACGATGCTGAACGTATGCGACCTCTCCACCGACGGCTGCTTCACTCTCGGAGCTGCCGTCGGCGCGGTTGTTGCAATAAACGGTCATCCTATTTTAAGTATCCCTGCCGCAATGCTCGCGGGATTGCTCTCCGGATTCGTCACCGCATTTTTGCAGACGAGAATGGGTATAAACAGTCTTCTTGCGGGTATTATCGTCAACACGGGACTATATTCGATAAATATTGCAATAATGGGCAACTCCGCAATTCTGAACATGAACAAGACGCCGACAATATTCGTCAAAATGCGCGACTTGTTCAAGGGGACGCCGTTCGAAAAGCAGACGACACTCATCGCGGCTCTGATTGCGGTCGTGCTCGTCGTTGTCTTTCTCTCTCTTTTTCTCAAGACAAAGCTCGGACTTGCGATAAGAGCAACGGGCAACAACCCCGATATGGTACGCTCGTCCTCCGTCAATCCCGTATTCACCACAACGGTGGGACTTTGCATTGCGAACGCTTTCACCGCGCTTTCCGGTTGTCTTCTCGCGCAGTCGCAAAAATCCGTAAACATCGACATCGGCTCGGGCATGGTGACCGTGGCTCTCGCGTCGCTGCTCATCGGCACGGTCTTCCTCAAAAACAAGAGCGTGACTGTAAGGGCTGTCGGCGCGGTGCTCGGCGCGATAGTCTTCAGACTTGTCTACACCGTTGCGCTGCGCTTTAACATTCCGGCGTCCATGCTCAAACTCGTGTCGTCCGTTATAGTTATTGTCGCAATATCCGCACCGTATCTCAAACAACAGGCGCCCACGATAAAAAGATATCTGACCGCGCCGCGCGGAAAGGGGGACGCACGAAATGCTTGAACTTAAAAATGTAGAAAAAACGTTCAATCCGGGCAAGGTAGATGAAAAAAAAGCTCTCGACAACGTGTCCCTTACCGTCAAAGACGGCGACTTCATTTCGATAATCGGCGCAAACGGCGCAGGTAAATCGACTCTTTTCAACGCCATATGCGGTTCTTTCCTCACCGACAGCGGAAGAATAATTCTAAACGGAAGGGACATTACGATGCTCCCCGAATACAAACGCGCTCGTGTCATAGGCAGACTGTTTCAAGACCCGATGAGAGGCAGTGCGCCCGACATGAGCATTGAGGAAAACCTCGCGCTTGCGGCGGGCAGGGGCGGTTGGCTGAGCCGTGTTTCAAAAGCAGACAAGGAAGATTTTCGCGAAAAGCTCTCTCTGCTCGGCATGGGACTCGAGAACAGAATGAAACAACACGTCGGGCAGCTCTCTGGCGGACAGCGTCAGGCTCTCACGCTCATGATGGCAACCGTAAACACTCCGCAGCTGCTGCTGCTTGACGAGCACACTGCGGCACTCGACCCCGCAACGGCGGAAAAAGTTCTTGATATAACAAAAAGGACGGTCAAGGAAAACAAC
Source organism: bacterium (assembly GCA_963657065.1). GTDB lineage: Bacteria > Bacillota > Clostridia > Oscillospirales > Acutalibacteraceae > RUG806. The sequence continues at coordinate 8,364 of CAVKLD010000031.1, read as the reverse complement.
CTCACCTGCCTTATGATAACGCACAACATGCAGTCTGCGCTTGACCTCGGCAACCGTACCGTCATGATGAACAACGGCAAAGTGATTTTCGACACAGAAGGCGAAGAACGCAAAAAGCTCACGGTGAAAGATCTTCTGGTGCAGTTCAGGAAAGCGGCGGGAGAAGAGCTTGACAATGACAGAATGCTTTTAAGCTGAGCCGGTGGGAGCAAAAAAAACGTTTATTGCTTCGTCATAAAAAGGAGATGACACCTTGTCACGATATATTTACAAACACGTCGCAATTCTGGGCATTGACGGCATGGGCAATTTTGACACGAAGGCAAACACGCCGAACCTTGACAGTCTTGCGGAAAACGGCAGCTGCAATCATTTCGCGCTGTCCGAAAATCCCACGATAAGCGCGGAAAACTGGGCGGCAATGCTCTACGGAACAAGTCCGCGCGTACACGCGAAAACGAACAGTTACATTGAAAAATTCGAGCACACCGACAAAAATATAAAGTCGTTGTTCTCAAGAGTACGCAAAGAGTTTCCCGACGCGTACCTTGCAAGCGTTGTAAACTGGAATCCGATAAACTTCGGCATAATCGAACACGACATAAACGTCGACTTCGCAACTGCCGACACGGACGAAATGCTCACGCCCGAAATAACCGCACGCGTCGCAAAAAAACCTACACTGCTTTTTGTTCAGTTTGACAATATCGACGGCGCGGGACACAGATACACCTACGGCTCGAAAGAGCACATAAAACAGATTGAAACGACAGACGGGTACATCGGAAAAATCAAGGACGCCTACAAACAGGCGGGAATTTTCGATGAAACGCTGTTTATCGCGATCGCCGACCACGGCGGTTTACGCAACGGTCACGGCGGGTACTCCGACACCGAAAAATACGTCACATTCACAGTATCGGGGAGCTCCGTCACAAAAGGCGAAGCGGGCGACGCTCGCACACGCGACGTTTGCGCAACCGCGCTTTACGCGCTTGGCATTGAAATACCGCAATATGACGAAAACGGTTTTTCATCACGCGTGCCCGGCAACATTTTTGAGGGGCAATACGGTTATACTCGCCCGTCCGTCAAGGAGTACAAAGTTGAGAACAATGCAACTCCCGCATTTGACGGAGATCACGGACTGAAAAACATTTTCGGCAGTCGTTTAAAACTTGCAATGTTCTTTGACAACAGTCTTAAAGACGAAACTGGCAATTGCGCGTTTGAAATGAAGCGCACTGTAAAATACTACTCCGACGGCGTTATGGGTTCGCGCGGCGAATTCGGTCGGACAGGTTCCGCGTTGACAAACGGTCTGCATGTCGGCGGCAAAGGCTTTTCGGTCGGCGCATGGATAAAACTCGACGGAAAGACGCTGACGGAAGACTGTTACGTCTGCGGCAACATGAATTTTTCCGACGACAGGAGAAACGGCTTTGCATTTACCGTAAAAAACTACGACACGGAATTCATGTTCGCCTCCGACGGCAACGGCTTCAATCTCATCACGCCGTATCCCGATGATTTCGGCGGCGGCTGGCTCAACATCATACATGTCATCGACACCGAAAACCGCATCATTACGGTATACATGAACTTCGATTACATACGTTCGTTCAATTTCCCCGACTCTGTCTGCGGCAATTTCGATGCACCGGCTTTCGCCGTGGGCAATGATGTTTCCGACCGTCGGAACAACAAAATTGTACCGAACACTTTCAATATCGACGATTTGCTCATTTTCGACGGAACGCTGTCGGAAGGCGACGTCGCAAAATTAAAGGAATACTATAATTTCGGCAAGTAATGCAAAAAAAACAGGCATGCGTTCGGCACAAAAACCGCCGCATGTCTGTTTTTTTATATACATCCGCGTTTCTCTTGCCGCAATAACGCTTTGCACGAAAACGCAATTTTGATTTACATTTACTTTACTTCGTTTCCGTCAAGCCACTTTTCGGCTGCGGCGCAAACGTCCTTAAGGCAATCGTCGTCAAACGGACTTTTGAGTCCCGCATTTGCAAGCAGCTCGGTAAACACGCGGCTGCCGCCCTGTTCCGTGTACGCCATGTAATACTTCCACGCGTCGCCGATATCCTTTTGTATCAGCGCCCAAAATTGCAACGCGACCGTCTGAGCAAGACAATAGTCAATGTAGTAAAACGGCGAAGAATAGATATGGTGCTGACGCTGCCAAGCCTTGCCGTCCGAATAAAACGGAACTTCACCGTCAAGTTTCAGCCACGGCATATAAATGCTCTGCAGCCGTTTCCACTCCGCGTGGCGTTCGGCAGGAGTCATGTCGGGTTTTTCATACACAGCATGCTGAAAACGGTCGACGAGCGTCCCGTAAGGGATAAATGTCAGCGCACCCGACAGATGCGAATACCTGAATTTTGCGGTGTCTTTACCGAAAAAGCTCTCGCCCCAATTCCACGCAAAAAACTCCATGCTCATCGAGTGCACCTCGCACGCTTCGAGAGTGGGCCACACGGTGCTCATCGGAACACGTTTGCGGTTGTACCAATCGGCAAAAGCGTGCCCCGCTTCGTGCGTAACGGTTTCAACATCGTCGGCAGTACCGTTGAAATTCGCAAAGATAAACGGCACTTCATAGTCATATATCGTTGTACAGTAACCACCCGCACGTTTACCCTCGGTCGACAGCACGTCGAGCAGCTCGTTATCAAGCATCATGCGGAAAAACTTCCCGGTTTCCTCCGACAGCTCATCATAGAACTTTTTACCCGCGTTCAAAATATCTTCGGGAGTGCCGACGGGACGCGGATTGCCCGAACGAAACACGAGCGACGCATCGGCATAACTCATCGGATAACTCACGCCGAGCGACTCCGCGCGGCGCCTGTATATCTTATCCGCGACGGGAACGAGATATTTCACTACGGATTCGCTGAATTTTTCAATATCTTCCTTTGTGTACGAATTGCGACACATTCTGTAATATCCGAGCGGAGTGTAACCGCCGTAACCGAGCTTTTTCCCCATCTCATCGCGCAAAAGCGTCAACTCGTCGTAAAGCCGGTCAAGCGCATCTCCGTTTTTTACGTACCACTTACCCTCCGCCGTCCATGCGGCGCGGCGCAGTCCGTCATCGACGTCGGTCTTGAACGGCGCAAGCTGCGACAGGGTGTACACCTTGCCGTTAAAATCTATCTGCGCGGATGCAAGCAGCTTTTCGTACTCCTGAACAAGGTCGTTTTCACGCTGCAATTCGGGAATAATCTCAGGCGAAAACGTCTTTAGTTCTATTTCGGCATTAAGAAACATCACACTGCCGTATTCATGTTCAAAGTCCGCTCTGAAACGGCTTGTAAGCATTGCATCCGTCCACGCCTGCGTATACTCCTGCAATTCCGGCGTCGCGTCATTCCAGAATTTTTCCTCGCCGTCGTAAAATTCATCGCGGGTATCAACGGAATGGCGAATGCTCGACAGCGTCTGCATTGTCGCGACATGTTTTGTAAACTTCTCGTTTTCAAGAAAAACGTTTTTCGCTTCTTCGTAGCTTTCCGCATTTTCAAGACGCTCCGTAAGAGCTTTAAAACCCGACTTGACCGCCTCGATATCGGGGCGTTCGTATTTCATTTCCGAAAATTTCATAGGTTAATCCTCCGTTTCTAAACTGTATCACGCCGCGGTAAAAAAATCAACCGTCAGAACTTAATATTCGGATCTTCGAATTCTTTCAGATGCTGCCGGTACGCATCCGTTGCGGCATCCGAAAACGCCGCTTTGCCGTCATACCCCGCAAGACGCATGACATATTCGGTAAAGAGCGGATTGAGCGGAAGAATGGGACCCGACAGATGCGTTCCGAGAAAATTGTTTTTTCGCATCCCCTCATACACACTGTCGCGGTTTATGCCTATTCCCCTCTCGCATTTTGCAAAAGCGAACTGCGAATTGTCCCCGAACAGAAATGAAAACTGCGACTTAAACCCGACAAGTTTTATTGTGCCGTCAAACACTGAGAGCTGTTTTCCGTTGTATCTGTCAAACAAATCGCATTTTGCATCAAGCGGAAAAACGCCGAGCGCATCCGTTTCGATTTTTTCGGTGACGTACGAAATGTGCCGGCAAAATATCTCGCACGCGTTCCCGGTCATCAGAAACACCGTGCCCGCGTCAATAAGCTCCTCTATCCTACTTTTAAGCGGCATAAGTTTTTTTATAACCGCACGCTGCGTCGTTTCGCTCATATGTCCCATCATTATTATGTCCGGCTTGCCGTCCTTAAAATAAGGCTCGCCGCCTATCGGCGTTTCGATAAAATCGGCATCGGGCATGCATTCCCGAAGATATACGCTGTTTTGTCCGTCCGCATTGAGATTGCAGAGTTCTCTGAATAAAACTTCAACTGTCATTTTTTCGCCTGCTTTTTATTTTTTCGGTAGTTTTTTCTTTTCGTCGGTGAATCCAAGCACATAATCGGCGGATACGTTGTACAGTAAACACAGTTTCATAAGTTTTTCGCCTTTTATGTCGGATTTGCCGTTTTCGATATTGCTGTATTGTTCCTGCGTGACTTCGAGCAGTGCCGCAAGATTTTTTTGAAGCAAATCGTTGTCTTCACGCAGTTCGCGTATACGTCTGTAATACACCGCGACCACCTCACATCGGTATGTTAGCATATAAATTAAATTGGTATTGACTTTTATAAATTTAATTTGTATAATATCTGCGCATACAAATTTAATTTATATTGAGAAAAAAGGAAAATAAACAAAATGACAGCAATTCCCGTTCTTACTGCAAAGCTGCTTGTATATTGCGGTCAACTTTTCGGTCGCGGTTCGAGCTTGCCCGGGAAGCTCGCGCTTAAACTGTTTCCGCGTGTATTTTGCGGCATCACCCCGCCGTCAACCGTAATCGCCGTTACGGGTTCGAATGGAAAAACCACCACAACGGAGATGATTGCGTTTACGCTGCGAAAACTCGGGTTAAATGTTGTCACAAATTCAAAAGGCAGCAATCAGACGGAAGGCATAGCCACCGCCGTGCTCGGTGCATGCGATACGGCAGGGAAAGTCTGCGCCGACTGTCTTGTTTTGGAAGTTGACGAACGGTACGCATACGATATTTTTTCACGCATCGCGCCGAATATACTTGTTATAACAAACCTGTACCGAGATCAGCTGACGCGCAACGGCGATCCGTTTTTTGTCCGCGACAGACTCAGAGAGGCGGTAGGCGTTTTGCCGTCCGATACAACGGTTCTGCTCAACGCGGACGAACCCATAAGCAGAACCGCCGCAGACGGACACAAGAAGGTTCGGTACTTCGGACTGCGCTCCGATGTCATGTCACAAAAAAGCACCGATGCCGTATATGAAGACTGCGCATGCTGCCCCGAATGCGGCGGCACGCTTCAATACTCTTCGTATCACTTCTCCCAGCTCGGCACGTACTTTTGCGGCGGCTGCGGTTTCCGCACGCCGGATGCGGACATACTCATTTCGGATATTACCGGCGGCGGCAGAGAAATTACGATAAACGGACAAAAAATTCACTCCTCGTTTACCGGCAAATTTCAGCCGTACAACATCGCCGCATCATTTGCGGCATGCAGCGAAACGGGCGCAAAGCCGGACGAAATCGCCGACGCGCTTTCGAGATTCGTATCGTCAAACGGACGTCAGACAAACTTTTTGTTTGAGGGCAAACGCGGCATTATGCTAATAAGCAAGCACGAAAATTCCACCGCCTACGACCTCAATCTCGAATATGCCGCCGATTCGGAAAAGCCGACGGGGGTCATGATTATAATAGACAGAATCAGCAGAAAATATTTTTCGTCGGACACGGGCTGGCTGTGGGATATCAACTTCGGCATCCTCAACTCCGATAACATAAAAAACATATACCTCGGCGGAAAGTACGCCTATGACGCCGCAGTGTGCGTAAAATCAGCCGTACAAAACAAAAACGCCGTACGTGTCAACCGCAATATCTCGGATTCATTCGCGGCGGCTGCCGTCGGTGAAGAAAACAGACTTGTTGTGCTGACATGTTTCGCGGATGCGCAAAAGGTATCGGAGGAACTGAAAAAATGGAAGAAATAACGCTGTGCCACCTGTTCCCGAAGCTGATGTCGCTTTACGGCGGCTACGGAAATATTGTCGTGCTCAAACGGCTGCTTGAAGAAAACGGCTGTGCCGTAAAAATAAAAAACGCGGACGAACCGCCGTTTTTTGAGCAAAAATACGACTTTGTCTATCTCGGCAGCGGCACGGAGATTGCACTTTGTGCGGCAGCGAAAATCATTGCGCCGTTTTCGGCGGAAGTGCGCAAAAGCGTTGAAAGCGGCACGCCGTGGCTTCTCACCGGCGACGCGCTCGGCATGCTTGCCGATACATCGCTTTACGATAACGGCAAATGCGTTTTTCCGGAAATAAGCGTAAAAAAACTCAGCGACAAAAGGTATCTCGGCGACGTACTCACCGACAGCGACAATATATTCGGCGCACCATGCGTCGGATTTGTCAACACCCGGTACGACTTTGACGAATGCGGAGATTTCTGTACCGGCCTTTTCAATCTGCGGCGGCTGCACGGGCAAAAAAAAGAAGCCCCCGCAAAGGAAGGCTTCAAATATAAAAATATGTTTTCAATGCGTATGACCGGTCCCGTGCTCGCAAAAAATCCGCACATGCTCGCCTATTTTGCAGCCGTCATTACCGGAAAAGAAATAAGCGTGCCGCAGAACAGCGATATCGCAAAAGCGTACGAAATTACCTGTGCGGAACTGAGCGCAAGAGCGTACGGACGAAACAAGTGACGGTTCTTTTATTCTGCAGCTGACGCGTTTATACGCTCAACGAGTGTTTTTTTCACAATATCGGCATCGTCCATTCGGTAGTTGTCATAGAAAACGAATACGTCCTTGCACTTTTCGAAATCGACAAGCTGTGCGCCCTCACGCGTATCGAAGCAGGTTTTAATCTTTGCGGGGTCGACGCCCGCGATAAGTGCGCGCAGATAAGTATCCTTGCAGCGCGGACCCACAAAAATCACTTCCGCTATGCTTTCGTCCGCGAAATACGAAAAGTCGCAGTCGTAAAGCCAGCAGGTGTTTTCGGAATTGTTTATATTGTCCTCTTTATCGTCGTTTACGAGAAGAAGACACTTGTCGCGCGCCTTATCCTCTGCAGCGTAGGCGTAACAGCGCGTGCATGCGACGGGATTTTGTCCTTTTGCAAGCAGCATTGTAATATTGACATCTTTTACGCGCACCGTATCAAGACGTGTTTTGACTATTTCGAGTTTTTCAAACGCATTTTTTATCGTTTCGTCGGAAAGACCGAAACGCGACAGCAATGCAAACGCACCGCAGCAATTGAAGACATTGACAATGTTGTCATTCACCAGACGCAAAACGGTTTCGCCGCCGTCGTGCCTTACCGTAAAGGTGTCGTTTTCGCGGTCGAGAGCCGTAACCGTGAAATCGCGTTCGGGACTGCCCCAACCGCATTTTTCGCATTTGCATCTGCCGATATGATTGAATCTGACATAATCGTACTTAAGCTCACCGCCGCAAACGGGACAATAGACTATGTCGCGGACGAACGGCAGTTCGGCTGTGGCGGGCGCCTCCGCATCGACGCCGAAATACGTTCTGTTTTTGCACTGAGGAACAAGCGACGCGCAGATTATATCGTCGGCATTCAAAATCACCTTTGTTTCGGCGGGAACGGCGGTATTGAGAATATACGAAATAAATTCCGTATGCGCGTTTCTCTTTATCGAGTCGCGCATTATATTATTCACGATAAGAAAATCGGGCGTAAGGTGCTTGTATACAAGCAGCGAACTGCGTTCGTCGACCTCAAGAACGGCAATCTTTTTTTTCGGTTTTCCGGAAAATGTCGACTGACTCATAAGCGCACTCGCAACGCCGCCGTGCACGTTTGAGCCGAGTGAATTGTTCAACACGTCGTAACCGCATTCGGTGAGAACGGAGTTAAGCAAATTCGACGTCGTCGTTTTGCCGTTCGTGCCGGTGACACAAATAACGGTTTCGGGTTTTGTGAGATATCCGATGAAATCGGGACAAATGCGCACCGCAATTTCACCCGGAAGGTATGACGCGTTCCTGCCGAGTATGCGCAGTGCGGAATACGCAAGTTTTGATGCTGTCATGGCTGCATAAAATCTGATTTTTCCCATTGTATACTTCCTTTTTATCAAAAAAACGCCGCACCCGTCCGTTTCGTATCGGCTGCAGCCGTAATTATTATACACGGAATATTGTAATGTCATTCGGTCAAAAAGTCAAGTAAATTTAAGCTGACGGGAGTCGAACCCATGCCGCCCGTCAGCGTCCCTTTTCGGCACTTT